>JAJNQF010000209.1 GCA_021154945.1 Sphingomonas sp. | reverse complement strand
CGAAGGCCGGGGCCCAATTGGATGACGTCGCAAACTGCGGCGGCGCTCTGTTACTATGACCTTCCAATTGGACCCCGGCCTTCGCCGGGGCGGCATAGTTGTTTGGAGCAGCGGACCTACCCGCTTGTTCCGGCGTTCACTTCGCCGCTAGGACGAAGCTTGAAAGGGCGCCCGACCGTCCCCCGGTGGACACCGGAAAACCGGCCTGACGGAGAGACTGTGTGAGCGACCTTCCACCCGACGTCGAAACGCGCGCCGACGATCACGAGCTTTCCGGCGGCAAGACCGAAACCAGCCCCCGAGGCAAGCCGGGCCAACGCGACCTCACCACGGGTCACATCGGCCGCACGCTCCTCGCGTTCGCGCTGCCGACGCTCGGCTCGAACATCCTGCAGTCGCTGAACGGCTCGATCAACGCGATCTGGGTCGGGCGCTATCTCGGCGAGGGCGCGCTCGCCGCGACCTCGAACGCCAACATCATCATGTTCCTTACCTTCGGCGAAGTTCGGGTTCGGCATGGCGGCGACGATCCTGGTCGGCCAGAGCTTCGGACGCCACGATCTGGAAGGCGCACGCCGGGCGTTCGGTTCGGCGGTCGGGCTGGTGCTCGGCGGAGCGATCGTGATCGCCGCGCTCGGCTGGGTGTTCGCGCCCGAGATCCTGCACCTGCTCGCTACCCCCGGTGACGCGATGCCGCTCGCGCTCGCGTATCTGCGCGTGATCTTCCTCGGGTTGCCCGCGTCGATGATGATGGTGCTGCTGATGATGGGCCTGCGCGGCACCGGTGATTCGATGACGCCGCTATGGTTCATGCTGCTCAGCGCATTGCTCGACAGCGGCCTGAACCCGTTGCTGATCGCCGGCATTGGCCCGTTCCCGCAGATGGGCATTGCCGGCTCGGCGATGGCGACGCTGATCGCAAGCCACGTCTCGCTGCTCGGGTTGATCGTCTACATCTACAAGCGCGACCTGCCGCTGCGGCTGCGCGGCAACGAACTCCGCTACCTGATCCCGGAGCGCGCGCTGGCCGGGACGATCGTCCGGAAGGGCCTGCCGATGGGCGCGCAGATGCTCGTCATGTCGACCGCAGGGCTGGCGATGGTCGGGCTGGTCAACCGACTCGGCGTCGATACCGCGGCGGCCTATGCGGTGTCGCAGCAGTTGTGGACCTATATCCAGATGCCCGCGCTGGCGATCGGCGCGGCGGTCAGTTCGATGGCGGCGCAGAATATCGGCGCGGGTCGCTGGGACCGGGTTGGCGACATCACGAAGTACGGCCTGTTGTTCAACGTCGCGCTGACCGGCGCGATGGTCGGCGTGGTGATCCTGTTCGACCGCCCGGTGATGACGTTGTTCATCGGCAGCGACAGCCCCGCGCTGCCGATCGCGCGGCATATCCAGCTGATTGCGAGCTGGAACTTCATCCTGTTCGGCATGACGATGGTGCTGTTCTCGACGGTCCGCGCGAACGGCGCGGTGATCGCGCCGCTGATCGCGCTGATCGTTGCGCTGTATCCGGTGCGGATCGGCTTTGCGTTGCTGGCGAAACCGTGGCTCGGGGCGGATGCGTTGTGGTGGAGCTTTCCGCTCGGCTCGCTCGCGACGCTGGCGATCGCCGCGTGGTATTATCGGTACGGGAACTGGCGAAAGGGCGCGCTGGTCGTGCCCGACGATAGCGAGGAACAAGCGCACGGTATGAGCGAGCCGGGTGGGCGGTTGCAGCCGACGGGTTGAGGCGAAACGCGCTCCCCTCCCTGAAAGGGAGGGGCTGGGGGTGGGCAGGCCAGCTTGTGTCCCCACGGTTCGGATATACGGAAGCCGACCCACCCCCGACCCCTCCCTTTCAGGGAGGGGGGAAGGTTTACCGCAGGCGCTTGACGAACGACCGGCCACCTTCGCGGCGCTCATGTTGGAAGTTCGGGATCGTCTCGATCAGGTCCGACAGGCGGTTGAACCCGTAATTCCGCGCATCGAAGCTCGATCGGTTGCCCGCCAGCTGGCCGAGTTCGGCGACGCTGGCATAGCCCTTCTCGTCGCGCTTCACGGCGTTGTACGCGTCGATCAGCAGCTTGATGACCTGCTCGTCGATCGGCTGCGCGGTCTTTGGCCGAGCGACCGGCGCTGGCGCCGCTGCCTTCTCGCCAGCGACGGGGGCGGGGGCCGGCGCGGGCATCGCCTGCGACGTCTCGTTTAGCGCGCCGACGTCGATGAACCGGGTGCACGCCTGGCGGAATCCCTCCGGCGTGCGGCTGGTGCCGAAGCCGTACACCGGGATGCCGTCCTGGCGGATGCGCGTCGCGAGCGGCATGAAGTCGCTGTCCGACGACATGATGCCGAAGCCGTCGATGCGCCCGCGGAACAGCAGGTCCATCGCGTCGATCGTCATCTTCATGTCGGTCGCGTTCTTGCCCTTGGTCAGGTCGAACTGCTGCTGCGGCTCGATGCCGTGCTTGATCGACATGTCGCTCCACGCCTTCAGCGCGGGCTTGGACCAGTTGCCGTACACCCGCCGGACGTTGACCGTGCCGAGCTCGGCAAGGACGGTCAGCACCGGGTCGAGGGTCGCGGCGGAGGCATTGTCCGCGTCGATCAGGAGGGCGACGTTGCGCGTTGTTGTATCGATCATGCGCGCTGGATTAGCCGCGCCCGCGCCCCGCGTCCACGCTCCACGCGCCGCCACCGGCCGCGGCGAGGTACAGGAAGACGAAGCAGTAGAGCACCGCTGGCTCGCCGCCATTGGCGATCGGGAAGGGGCCTTGCGGGAAATGCGCTAGGAAATAGGCGACGGCGGACATGCCCGACAGCACGAACGCCACCGGCCGCGTGAACAGGCCGATGATGAGCATGCCGCCGCCGACGACTTCGAGGATCCCGGCGACCGTCAGCAACGGGTTCATCGGCATTGGGAAGGGGGGCAGGCCGAAGAACTTCGAGATGCCGTGGCTGAAGAACACGAGCGCGATGACGATGCGCATGACGCTCAGCAGGCGGGCGGACCAAGTGGCGGGTATCGGCATGGGGAAGTCCTCGGGTGTCGTTGCGTGGGCGAAACGTCACACGGGCGCGGCGCGGGGTCAATTTATGTAAATCGAAACGGATCGTTCACGGGGGACTTCCAGTCCTCCCCCGCCAGGGGGAGGATCACGCGGTCAGGGGTAGGTGATCGCGACGACCTCGTATTCGCGCTCGCCCGCCGGCAGGTCCACCCGCCGCACGTCGCCGATCGCCGCCCCGCGCAGGGCGCGCGCGAACGGTGAGTTCCAGCCGATCCTTCCGTTGCTCGCGTCGGTCTCGTCGTCGCCTACCAAGGTCAGCACGCGTTCCACATCGTCCTCGTCGGCGACCGTCACGCACGCACCGAACCAGACGCGCGATCGGTCACCTTGCGCGGCGGGGTCGACGACCTTGGCCGCCTTCATCCGCTTCGACAGCCAGCCGAGGCGGCGGTCGATCTCGCGCAGGCGTTTGCGGCCGTAGATATAATCGCCGTTTTCGGAACGGTCGCCATTGCCCGCCGCCCAGGAGATGACCTCGACCAAGGCGGGCCGTTCGGTCGACAGGAGTTGTTCGTATTCGGTGCGAAGTACGGCGTAACCGGTAGGGGTGATGTAGTTCGGGCGATCCATGCGCTTCCCTACCGTGTTCTCCCGCGAAGGCGGGAGCCCAGACTGGACTCCCGCCTTCGCGGGAGAACAATTTTCTTCAAAAGCCAGACCTCAACCCGGCCGGTTCTTCCCCAGATACCACGACAGCCGTGCCGCTCCCCGGCTCTTCGCCCGCGCAGGGTTCATCAGGTCGTACACCACCGCATTTTCCAGCACGCGCTGTACGTAGTTGCGCGTCTCCTGGTACGGGATCGCCTCGACCCAATCGATGATATCGACCGAGCCGGTCCGCGGGTCGCCGTTCGCGCGGAGCCATTTGTTCACGTTGCCGCCGCCCGCATTATACGCGGCCACCGCCAGCGGATAGCTGCCGTAGTTTGCGTACACGCGCTGAAAATAGCTCGACCCCAGCATGATCGACATGTTCGGATCGGTCGTCAGCGCCGCCTGGTTATAGGCGAGGCCGATCTTCCCAGACTGCTCGCGCGCGGTCGCCGGCATCAGCTGCATCAACCCGCGCGCACCCGCATGCGACACGGCGGCCCGATCGAACTGGCTCTCCTGCCGCGAGATCGCGTGGATGATCGTCCAGTTATCCTCATACCCCGCCGGCACCGAGACCATCGGAAAGCCCACCGCGGAATAATCGCTGAGGCCGTTCGCCAGCGCACTACGCCCGACCATCACGCCGAGATCGGGGCGGTTTATGCTCTTCGACAGCTCGGCGGCGAGCAGGTGATCGGTATCGGTCGTCGCATCCGCGGCGATCTGGCGGACGAACGCGGTCTGGTCCTGCCAATCGGCGATCTGGCCGAGGAACTTGACCGCGCGCACCGTCTCGCGCCGGTCGAACGCGGCGCGTGCGGCTGGATCGACCGCCACCGAAGCGACCGAAGGCGGCGCGACCAGCGGGCGCCCGGTCCGCTCGTTCGCCAACTGTCCGTAATATTGATCGCGGTATCCCGCCGCCTGGCCGTAGAATGCCGCCGCCTGAGGCGCCAACCCGGCCGCCTCTGCCGCACGGCCCGCCCAATAATAGCCCTTCGACCGCACCTGCGGCGAGCGCGAGCCGCGCGCGTACCGGTCGAACAGCGTCATCGCATCCGCTGGGCGCCCGAGCTGCTTCATCGCCACTCGTCCGCCGAGCCACGCCAGATTGGTGTATTCGTCACGCTCGGCATAGGATTTCGTCGAGACGTCGGTACCAGCCGGATACGCGTCGTCGATCTGCCGCGCGATGTCGTAGGCGACCTGATACTGCCCGTCGTTCGCCGCGCCGTTCGCGTTGGTGACGAGCACCTCGTACCATTCCGCAGCATTGCCCGGCCGCGTCACAAGCGACCGTGGCCGGGCCAGCCACGCCCGCGCCGAAGGACTCGCGCCTGAATTGCGCAACCACTGCGCCCGGTCCGCCACATAGCCCGCGTCGTTCGCATACAGGCTCTGCGTCGAGGCCGAGATATCCGACGCGTTCGGCGCATTCGTCCGGAACGCCAGCCGCGCCTGGAATATCGGCCGTCGCGCGGCGCTGGTCCAAACGATCTGCCGCTGCGCCGCGCCGGTCTGGCCCGCCCACAACAGCGCATCCATCCGCGCGTCCTGATCTTCCGGCGTCAGTGCACCGGGAAAGCCCGACGTCACCATCGCCTCGTCGGTCGGCGTCAGCCCGGCGCTGCGCCACGCCGTCCGCACTGCCGCATATGCCTGATCCCGCGCACCCGTCGCTTGTAAAGCTCGTGCGTAGGCAACCCCGCCCGATGCGGACTGCGGCGGATAGCGGCGGAAGAACGCGACTACGCTGGTCGGCGAACCGGTCGCCGCCTTGCGCTCGGCCGCACGCCGGTTCGCCGCCTCGTTCGGCCAGCCCGGATGCGCCATCAGGAAGCCTGCGTAACTGTCGAACGGCAGCGCGTCGGTCTGCTGCAACGCCCGCCACTGCGCGATGGTCGAGGCGATCGCGCCGTCCGTCGCCATCGGCTGCGCATTCGGCCCCATGTTGGCCAACTGCGTACTGTATCGATCTAGCGTCTGCTGACCCCCATCCCCTATGGCGCCCGAGGAAACAGCGGTCTGTGCGACGACTGCAAGAAGAAGGCTCGTTTTCAACATCGATGCTACCATGTGGACAGCATACGCCTCCAACCCGTATCTGTCCTGAACGAAATCCGGATTTCGCCCGGTATTTGGCGCAACAGGCCAGACTTCTCTTCTAGTATGGACGCAGGCTACCGCATGTTTTCAGGATCGATCCCCGCGCTCGTCACGCCGTTCGCCGCCGATGGCAGCTTCGACGAGACCGCCTATCGCGACTTCATCGAATGGCAGATCGCCGAGGGCTCGTCGGGGCTGGTCGCGTGCGGCACCACGGGCGAAGCCGCAACTTTGTCGTACGACGAGCATTTCCACGTCGTCCGCGTCTGCGTCGATCAGGCGAAGGGCCGCGTGCCGGTGATCGCCGGCGCAGGCTCGAACGACACGCGCGTCGCGTCCGCGAACCTGCGCGCCGCGAAGGACGCCGGCGCCGACGCCGCGCTGATGGTGCCGCCCTATTACAACCGGCCGGGGCAGGAGGGTATCTTCCGCCATTTCGAGGCACTCGCGACATCGACCCCGCTGCCGATCATCCTCTACAACGTCCCTGCACGGACGGTGACGGACATCCAGCCGGCGACGCTCGCCCGGATCGTCGCGGCGTTCCCGGACGTGTTCGTCGGCGTCAAGGATGCGAGCGGCGTCCTCGCCCGCGTTTCCCAGCACCGTGCGTCGTGCGGGCCGGACTTCTGCCAGCTGTCGGGGAATGACGACATGGCGCTGGCGTTCAACGTGATGGGTGGCACCGGCTGTATCTCGGTAACGGCGAACGTCGCGCCGAAGCTCTGTGCCGAGTTCCAGGCGGCGTGCCAGGCTGGCGATTTCGTCAAGGCGCTGGCGTATCAGGATCAACTCTATCCGCTGCACGAAGCGCTGTTCACCGACGCCTCGCCGGGGCCGGTTAAATACGCGATGACGAAGGTGCTCGGTGGCTTCCCGGAAACGCTCCGCCTGCCGATGACCCCCGCCGGTGAGGCCTCGCGCGCTGCCGTCGATGCAGCGCTGGAGCACGCACGCCTCGTCTGACCAAGCCACTACGGTCCCCCTGGAAGGAGGGGGCAGGTGTCCGAACAGACCGCAACGGTCTCCCCTCCCTGGAAGGGAGGGGCAGGGGGTGGGTCGGCCGGCTCGAGTCACGACGGTTCGGATATGCGGAACCCCACCCACCCCCAACCCCTCCCTTCCAGGGAGGGGGGAAGAATGGCGTGACCTAATAACGATCACCCCCGCTTCCCCTAAGCCCTCCGAGCTCCTACATCGCGCGTCCAATGGCACGTCCCAAACCCCCGACCTTCGAGAAGACCAAGATCGTCGCCGAGAACCGGCGCGCGCGGTACGACTATTATATCGAGCAGGTGTTCGAGGCGGGCATCGCGCTCACCGGCACCGAGGTGAAGGCGCTGCGCGGCGGCGAGGGTTCTATCGCCGAGGCCTATGCCGAGGTGAAGGGCAAGAACGTCATCCTGGTGAATTCGAACATCCCCGAATTCAGTCACGGCAACCGCTTCAACCACGAGCCCAAGCGGCCGCGCAAATTGCTGCTCCACGAGCGCGAGATCAACAAGATGTTCGGTGCGGTCGCGCGTCAGGGCATGACGCTCGTGCCGCTGATGATCTACTTCAATTCTAAGGGCCGCGCGAAGATCGAACTGGCGCTCGCCAAGGGCAAGCAGAACCATGACAAGCGCGATTCGGTGAAGGAACAGGACTGGAAGCGCGAGCAGGGCCGGATCATGCGGGATCGCGGATAGCCTGTGTCGAAGGCGCCGGGCAGTATCTTCGGACGCCTCGCGGCGTGGTCGCGTCGCAATTTGCCGACCCGCGAATCGATGGAGCGGAACCGGCTGCTGCGTCCCGTCGCGCACCGCGTCCTCGCGCCCGAACTCTGGCGCTTCACCCGTCGCTCGGTCCCCCGCGGCGTCGCGCTCGGGATGGTCGCGGGCATCCTGATCCCGGTCGCGCAAACCCCGGTCGCGGCGATCTTCGCGCTGCCATTCCGTGCCAACGTGCCGACCGCGGCGCTGACCACCTTCATCACCAACCCGCTGACCACACCGCCGCTCTGGATTGCCGCCTATTGGATCGGGTCGTCGATGCTTCGGCTCGACGAACATGTTCCCGGCCAGCCCGTCGCCAACGCCGCCGCGCGCACCGAATGGATCCCGTGGCTGATGCAGGCGGGGCCCGCCACCGCGCTGGGCCTGCTGGTCATCACGGTCGTCTGTTCGGTCGGCGGCTATGCGCTCAGCGCGCTCGGCTGGCGGTTGTGGATCGCACGCAAGTGGCGGCATCGGCACGATAATCGCGCGGCGTAGTATTTCGTAACATTTGACACCGCCTGGAATTGACGGACCGTCTTATCGGCGTAGAACACACTGCATCCTGAAGTCTCTCCCGAGGTCCCTTGATGCGTAAGTCGATTGTTACCGTGATCCTGCTCGCGTCCGCCGCTTCGGCTTTCGCCCAAACTAGTGCGCCTTCGCCGACGCTGGCCAAGGCCGCGAAGGGTCCTGTCGCACCCAAGGATGCCAACAAGCCGCAGATCGGCGATTTCGGCTTCGACATGGCGGGCCGCGATACCAGCGTCACGCCGGGCACCGACTTCTTCGATTACGCCAATGGCGGCTGGGTGAAGACCACGCCGATCCCCGCGGATCGCTCGTCCTACGGCATGTTCCACGTCCTCCAGGACCTGTCGCTCGCTCGTACCCGCACGATCCTCGATGCCGCAGCGACCAAGCCTGGCGACAAGGTCGGCGATTTCTACTCGAGCTTCATGGACGAGGCGGCGGTCAACGCGAAGGGCGCGACCCCGGTCAAGCCGATGCTAGCCGCAATCAAGGCGACCAGGGACAAGACTGCGCTCGTCACCGAGATCGCAAAACTCCAGCGCCAAGGTGTCGGCGGCCTCGTCGGCGTCGGCGTGCAGCAGGACGACAAGGACCCGACCACCTATGTCGTCGGCCTCGGCCAGAGCGGTATCGGGCTTCCCGACCGCGATTATTACCTGAAGGACGACGCGAAGCTCGCGACCATCCGCACCGCGTACCAGGCGTATCTCACGCGGATGCTGACGCTCGCCGGCGAGCCCAACGCCGCCGCCCGCGCCGCCGCCGTCTTCAACATGGAGAAGGGCCTGGCCACCGCGCACTGGACCCGGATCGAGAGCCGCGACGCCGACAAGACCTACAACAAATGGACCGCCGCCGATTTCGCCGCGAAGGCACCGGGTTTCCCGTGGGCGCAATATATGACCGCGATGGGCGTCACCGGCCGTCCGTTCTACCTCGTCGCACAGCCGAGCGCGCTGACCGGCGAGGCGAAGGTGTTCGCCGACACGCCGGTCAACGTCCTCCAGGACTATGCGATGCTCAAGGTGCTGCGCTCGTACGCACCGTATCTGTCGAGTGATTTCGACAAGACCAACTTCGCCTTCTACGGCACCACGCTGTCCGGCACGCCCGAGCAGCAGGTCCGCTGGAAGCGCGGCGTGTCGACCGTGTCGGCCGCGATGGGCGAGGCGATCGGCCAGCAATACGTCGCCAAGTATTTCCCGCCCGCGTCGAAGGCCGCCGCCGACGATCTCGTCAAGAACGTCATCGCCGCGATGGGCGAGCGGCTCCGCAACCTCGAATGGATGGCGCCCGAGACCAAGACCAAGGCGCTCGCCAAGCTCGCCGCGTTCACCCCGAAGATCGGCTATCCCGACAAGTGGCGCGATTATTCCGCGCTCCAGATCCAGCGCGGCGATCTCGTCGGTAACGTCGCGCGCGCCAACGCGTTCGAATACGACCGCGACCTGAAGAAGCTTGGGGCACCGATCGACCGTGGCGAGTGGTTCATGACGCCGATGACGATCAATGCCTACGCCAACCCGACGATGAACGAGGTCGTCTTCCCGGCCGCGATCCTCCAGCCGCCGTTCTTCGATCCGAAGGCGGACCCGGCGGTCAACTACGGCGGCATCGGCGCGGTGATCGGTCACGAGATCAGCCACCACTTCGACGACCAGGGCCGCAAATACGATCTCAACGGCAAGCTCACCGACTGGTGGACGCCGCAGGACGTCGCGCGCTTCAAGGTGTTCACCGACGCGCTCGTGAAGCAGTACGACGCGTACGAACCGCTCCCCGGCCAGCACATCCAGGGCGGCCTGACGCTCGGCGAGAACATCGCTGACTTGGCGGGCCTGACGGTCGCCTACGACGCGTATCACAAGTCGCTCGGCGGCAAGCAGGCGCCGATCATCGACGGCACCACCGGCGACCAGCGCTTCTACTATGGCTGGGCGGGCGTCTGGCGCACCAAGTTCCGCGACGCCGCGCTCCAGCAGACATTGTTGTCGGACCCGCATTCGCCAGGCCACCAGCGTGTGTTGACCGTCCGCAACCTCGACCCGTGGTACGGCGCGTTCGGCGTCAAGCCGGGCGAAAAGAGCTACCTCGCCCCCGCCAACCGGGTCCGTATCTGGTAACTGACGCCGTCCCATAGAGCCCCGTCATCCTGGGCTCGACC
>JAJNQF010000204.1 GCA_021154945.1 Sphingomonas sp. | reverse complement strand
TGCGGTTTCGGGCAAGGGCGTGCGGCGCGCTCGGGCGGTAGCGGCGATCGAGACCGTGCCGCGGACGGTGACGGTCGGCTATTATGACGCGGCGCGGGATTATCAGGCGGGGGTGCAGCGGGCTCGGCGGCCGGGGGCGGGGGTGCGCGATGAGCGGGTCGAGGTGCCGGCGGTGCTGGACGCGGGCGCGGCGAAGACCGTGGCGGAGGCGATGCTGGCGCGGGCCGAGGCTGGGCGGGTGCGTAGGACCGTAGCGGCGGGGTTCGGGGCGATGGCGATCGCGCCCGGGGCTTGCGTGACGGTCGCAGGGGAGACCGGCGTGTGGCGGGTGGCTGACGTCAGCATCGAGGGGATGGTGACGACCCTGGGGCTGGTGCCGCTGGTGGCGGCGTCGCTGCCGGCGACCGCGACGAGCGGGCGGGTTTCGGGGGCGGTGGATGCGGTCGTCGGCACGACGATCCTGCGCGCGTTCGAGGTTCCGGGGTTGGAGGAGACGCCGT
Organism: Sphingomonas sp.; assembly: GCA_021154945.1. Lineage (GTDB taxonomy): Bacteria > Pseudomonadota > Alphaproteobacteria > Sphingomonadales > Sphingomonadaceae > Sphingomonas. Next base: position 3,984 of record JAJNQF010000204.1, on the reverse strand, counting down.
TGCGCGCGCCGCGGATGACCGTGGTTGCGGCCGGCTCGGGTGCGGCGTGGCGGCAGGCGGCTCTGCTCTACAGTGTGGACGATGGGGTAAGTTGGGTAGCGGCGGGGTCAACGGCGGCGCCTGCGGTGCTGGGAACGATCGCGGTCGTTGCGTCGGGGGCGCCGGCGACGTTGGTCGACCGTCGGGGGGTGTTCGAGATCGTCCTGGCGCATGCGGATATGGAACTGGGTGATGCCGATGCGGCGGCGCTTGATCGCGGGGTCAATCTGGCGCTGATCGGCGACGAACTCGTCCAGTTCGCGCGGGCGGAACCCTTGGGTGGCGCGCGCTGGCGGTTGAGCGGGTTGCTGCGCGGGCGGCGGGGGAGCGAGGCGGCTGCTGGGATGCAGGTCGTCGGGGATCGGTTCGTGCCGATCGAGGCGGAGGCGGCGCGGGCGTTCGACCTGCCCGTGTCGGTGCTGGGGCGCGAGGTTCGGGTGATGGCGTCGGGCGTGGGCGACGCGACCCCGGTGGAGACGCGGTGCGTGATGCGCGGGGCGTCGGTGGTGCCGCCGTCTCCGGTGCATCTCGGCTGGCGTGGCGAGGCTGATGGCGGCGCGGTGGTACGGTGGACGCGGCGAAGCCGGGCGGGATGGCGCTGGATCGACGGGGTCGACGCGCCGCTGGCCGAGGAAAGCGAAACGTACCGCGTGAGGCTGACGACGGGGACGACGGGAACCGATGTGCGCGACATCGATGTGGCGGTGCCGTGGATCGTCCTCAGTGCGGCGGAGCGGAGCGGGCCGGTCGGCGTCGCGGTGCGGCAGCGGGGCGTGTTCGGCGAATCGCTGGCGGCGGAACTGATCGTACCGGCCTGATAATCGAACGGGGGAACGAATGATGAGCGACGACATCACACCGCGACTGGCATTGCCGTTGTTGCAGCCGGGACAGGCGCAGAAGGAAACGACGCATAACGAGGCGCTCGCGCTGCTCGACCTGGCGGTGCAGGCGAGCGTGCTGGCGGTGGGAACCGATGCGCCGCCGGCGAATCCGGTGGCGGGGAATGCGTGGATCGTCGGCGGCGCGCCGACCGGCGGCTGGACCGGGCAGGCGCGGGCGATCGCGGGATGGACGAGCGGCGGGTGGCGGTTCGTGGCTCCGCGCGACGGGATGGCGGTGTGGAGCGTGGCCGACGGGCAGATCGCGCGGTTTGCCAGCGGGGCGTGGACGCTGGGCGTGCTGGCCGGATCGCGTGTGTCGATCGGCGGAGTCGACGTCGTCGGCGCTCGGCGCGAGGCCATCGTCGAACCGTCCGGCGGACCCGTCGTCGACGTGGAGGCGCGGGCCGCTATTGGCGCCATTTTGGCCGCGTTGCGGGGGCACGGATTGATTTCGATCTGAAACCCCCGAAAACTGTGTCGTTCCAGCAACAGTATCAACTTTTGTTAGCTTGCGTGGAAACAAGGCCGAGGATAGGGAGTTTGCGATGTCCGTGTGACACTCATGAAAGGGGATTTAGTATGCGGAAGCTTGCCGTCGTTCTGGCACTCGCCTCCACCGCACTCGCCACTCCCGCCCTCGCCCGCGACAAGTCGTGGTACGTAGGCGTCGAAGGCGGTGCGATGATCGTTGAAGACATCGACTATGATATCGGCGCATTGAACAATGCCGGTTCGGTCGATCATGACTATGGTTACGATGTCGACGCCGTAATGGGCTACGACTTTGGCGGTTTCCGCCTCGAAACCGAAGTCGGCTACCGCAAGGCAACCGTGGACGGCTACTCGTCGACCACGACCACGCCAGTGTTTGGCCCGACCGGTGCACGCGGTAACGCAGCTGCTGGTAACTACGACTACGCCGGTGGCTCGTCGTCGGCTCTCAGCTTCATGCTGAACGGCCTTCTGGACTTCGGTCCGGATGACGGCATCCAGGGCTTCGTCGGCGGTGGTGTTGGTGTTGCTCGCGTCAAGGCGCAGTACGCACTCAACAACAACGGTGACTTCCTGAACGACTCGGACACCGTGTTCGCGTATCAGGGCCTGGCCGGTATCCGCGCACCGCTGACCGACCACATCGACGCGACGCTGAAGTATCGTTTCTTCAACGCCGAGAACGTCAAGCTGGTCGACAACTCGAACCGCGTGTTCGACGGTCGCTATCGTTCGCACAGCATCCTTGGTGGTGTGACGTACAACTTCGGCGAGCCTGCTGCTCCGCCGCCACCGCCGCCGCCGCCGCCTCCCCCGCCTCCTCCGCCGCCGCCGGCGCCGGTCGAAGTGGTCTGCTCGCCTGGTCCGTTCATCGTGTTCTTCGAATGGGACAAGTCGGACATCACGCCAGAGGCAGCGTCGATCCTCGACAACGCGATCACGCAGTACCAGTCGTGCGGCAACGCACAGGTCATGCTCGCAGGTCACGCGGACAAGTCGGGTTCGGCTTCGTACAACGTCGGTCTGTCGCAGCGTCGCGCAGATGGCGTGAAGGCATACCTGTCTTCGCATGCCATCCCGGACAGCGTCATCTCGACGGAAGCATTCGGCGAGAGCCGTCCGCGCGTCGAGACCGCCGATGGCGTTCGCGAAGTGCAGAACCGTCGCGTGGAAGTCACCTACGGTCCGGGTTCGGGCCAGTAAGACTTTCGCCAACCGACTCTCGGGTCGGTTACGGAATGAAGATCGGGGAGGTCGGCGCAAGCCGGCCTCCCTTTTCTTTTGTGCTTTGCGTTTGGGGCGTGGACCGGTCGCGGAGACGGCGGCTTGGGCTGGCGTCGATTTTGTTCACGCGGAGACGCGGAGACGCGGAGAGTAAGAGTGGAGATGGCTCGTTCCGGGTGAGCGCACCCGCGAATGCGGCTTTCGATGATCGGCTTCGCCAAAGCGGGGCCATGGCGGGAAGCGCTGTCCAAACCTTCTTACTCTCCGCGGCTCCGCGCCTCCGCGCGAACAAAATCAACGTTCGGACCTTTCGCGACGGCGGCGTTTGGCGGAACGCCGATGTGTTCACGCGAAGGCGCAAAGGCGCGAAGAGGTTCTCGGGCGACAACGTCGATCACCTGCTCGTGGGATTTTTCAGTGCTGCCGCATAGGTGGGAAGGCGAAGCGCGGGCCGGATCCGACATCTTTGCGCCTTCGCGCCTTCGCGTGAAAACCTCTATCGACCCTTCACCACGGCAGCCCGTCAGCATAGGATGGCGGCTTACCGAGGAGATGCAGATGAAACCGCTGATTGGCCGGGATACGCAGCTGTGCATGTCGCTGTCGGCGCGGCCGGGAAATTTCGGGACGCGGTTCCATAACCGGCTGTACGAACTGACCGGGCTGGATTTCGTCTACAAGTCGTTTTCGACCACCGACCTGGACGCGGCGATCGGCGGGATACGGGCACTGGGGATTCGCGGGTGTGCGATCTCGATGCCGTTCAAGGAGGCGGTGATCCCGTTGCTCGACGGGCTGGCGCCGACCGCGAGCGCGATCGACAGCGTCAATACGATCGTCAACGACGATGGCGTGCTGACCGGGCACAACACCGATTATGGCGCGGTGGTCGATCTGGTCGCGGGCCTCGACCGGGCGATGCCGTTCGTCGTGCAGGGCTCGGGCGGAATGGCGAAGGCGGTCGCGGCAGCGCTGAGCGACAGCGGGTTTCGCGACGGCACGATCGTCGCGCGGAACGAACGCGCGGGGCGGGCGCTCGCCGATCTCTATGGCTATCGCTGGGCGGCGGTGGCCGAGGGGGAGGTGCCCTTGCTGGTGAACGTCACGCCGCTGGGGATGACCGGGGCGGATGCCGAGGCGCTCGCGTTTCCGGCGGCGATGATCGCAGGCTGCGAGGTTGCGTTCGACGTGGTGCAGTATCCGATCGAGACGCCGTTCCTGCGCGCGGCAGCCGCGGCGGGGAAGCGGTGCATCACCGGGGCGGACGTCGCGACGTTGCAGGCGGTGCAGCAGTTCGTGCTGTATACCGGGGTGCAGCCGGATGCGGCGCAGGTGGCGGATGCGG
>JAJNQF010000200.1 GCA_021154945.1 Sphingomonas sp. | reverse complement strand
CACCGCCGAGGTGCTGCGCGCAGTACCGGGCGTCAGCACCGAAAGCTCGGGCGGCAAGACCGGCGCGAACATCTTCGTGCGTGGCTATCCATCGGGCGGCGATGCGGAATACGTCACCTTCCAGACGCAGGGCGTGCCATTCTTCCCGCCGCCGACACTGTCGTTCCTGGAGAACACGCAACTGATCCGGATCGACGAGACGATCCAGCGGGTCGAGGCGGTACGTGGCGGCACCGGCGCCCTGTTCTCGAACGGCCAGCCCGGCCTGACGGTCAACCTCGTCCAGCGCGAGGGCAAGCAGACGCCGGCCGGGTTGCTCAAGCTCAGTGGCACCGATTTCGGCGAGTTCCGCGTCGACAGCTATGTCTCCGGCCCGATCGACGACAGCACGACCTACATGGTCGGCGGCTATTACTCGACCTCGCGCGGGATCCGCGACGCGCAGTTCGAGGCGGAGCGCGGCGGTCAGATCACCGGCAACATCCGGCATGATTTCGACAGGGGCTCGATCCTGCTGTTCGGCCGCTATCTCGACGATCGCGGCCAGTGGCTGCTGCCGATTCCGGTCGTCCAGGACGGCGACAAGATCCGCGAATATCCCGGTTTCGACGCCGGTACCGGCACGCTCGTCGGGCGCGACACGCGGATCAGCGTGCGCAACGACGGCAGCCGGGTCGACCTGGCCGACGGACGCAGCGCGAAGACCTATAACCTCGGCGGCAATTTCGATTACGACCTCGGCAGCGGGATTACGGTTCGCGACCGCGGCAGCTGGATGGAGGGCGATGCCGACACGATCGGTCTGGTCCCCGGCGGCACCCCACCTATCACCGCCGCCGCCTATGCCGCCGGCAAGGGCGGGACGATCGGATCGCTCACCTACGCCACCGGCGGTGCCGCGGCGTCGCCCAACACCGCGGTCGTCGAGGCCGGGCTGTGGAGCGTCGAGAAGCATATCCAGGCGTTCGTCAACGATTTCGCGCTGGAGTGGAAGTCGGGCGGCAACACGCTGACCGGCGGCGTCTATTATACGCGCTACAAGTCGCGCGACCGGTGGAATCTGGGCAACAGCATGCTGCTGACCGCCGAACCGAATGCGCGTCGCCTCAACCTGACGCTGGCGGATGGCCGGATCGTCACGCGCGACGGCTTCTCGGGCGGTTCGACGTTCAAGGTCAACGCCCGCTACACCGGCGAGGACGTCGCGGGCTATGCGGTCGACGAATTGCAGATCACCGACAAGCTGCGCATCGACGGCGGCGTCCGCTACCAGCATCACTCGGTCGACGGCACGCTCGAGAACCTGGCCGGCACGGTGCCGGCAGCGGGCGCGGACGGCAATCCGCTGACGCTGTACGACAATGGCGACGCACAGTCGAACGGCACGTTCCGCACGATCCGCTATCGCGGCGATGCGTGGTCGTGGACCGGCGGCGTCAATTACGACCTGACCCGCCAGATCGGTGCGTTCGTCCGCTACAGCCGCGGCAACAGCTTCCCGTTCTTCGACAATCTGCGCGACGGCATCGATGTCGCGCCGCAGGTCGACAGCTATGAAGGCGGCGTGAAGGTTTCGACCGGGATCGCGAACCTGTATGCGACGCTGTTCCACAACACCTTCGACGGGCTCGCGACGACGGTCATCACCAGCGGCGCGCCGATCGCGTCGATTGGCGGCGCCAAGGCGACCGGCGTCGAGTTCGAGGGGCAGTTGCGGCCGTTCGCCGGCTTCACGCTCAGCGGCTCGGCGACGTATCTTGATGCCAAGTACCGCGACTTCTTCACCGATGGCGGCCTGACCGATCTGACCGGAAACCGCGTGCAGCGCCAGCCGAAATGGCAGTGGCGCGTCACGCCCGCCTACGATCTGGAACTCGGCGGCGACACGAAGGCCGGTGTCTATGCAACGATCGGCTATGTCGGCGACCGGTTCTCCGACGTCCAGAACGCGCAGGTCCTGCCGGGCTATTACAAGCTCGACGCAGGTGCCACGCTCGACCTGACCCCGCAGATCCAGTTTCAGGTGATCGGCGACAATCTGACCGACGAGATCGGATTGACCGAGGGTAATCGGCGCACGCTTGGGTCCCAGGGTAGCGGCACGATCCTCGCCCGGCCGATCGTCGGCCGCTCGATCCGATTCGCCGCTGCGTTCAAGTTCTGAGATATGCCGGATCGATCCCGCATCGCGCGGGATCGATCCGCTTTGCGGGATATTCGCGACGTCATGAAAAATGTTCTCTGTTTTGCCGCGCTGGCATCGGTCGCGGCGATCGCGCCCGCGCAGACCGGCCCCGCTTCCGCTCCCTCATCGGTACAATCACCCGCCGACATCTATGGTCCGTTGTTTCGCGCGGTGCAGCAGGGCCATGTGTTCGCGGACGGCAAGACGTTCGTCGACGCCGTGCCGAAGCGCGCAGCCGATGCGATCATGGCGGATTACGCGCGAGCCAAGCCGGTAGGTGCGGCGCTGAAGGCGTTCGTCCTCGCCAACTTCACGGTGCCCGGCGAGAATGATCGCGGCGCGGACGATCTCAGGGCGCATGTCCGAGCCTTGTGGCCGCAACTGGTGCGCCAGCCGGTCGTCGCCGTCGCGGGCAGTTCCGCGCTGCCGCTGCCCGCGCCCTATGTCGTGCCGGGCGGGCGCTTCCGGGAAATCTATTACTGGGACAGCTATTTCACGATGCTCGGGCTCAAGGTCGACGGCCAGCAGCCGCTGGTCGAATCGATGCTCGACGATTTCACCAGCCTGATCGAGCGATACGGCCATATCCCGAACGGCACGCGGACCTATTATCTCAGCCGATCGCAGCCGCCTTATTACGCGCTGATGCTCGACCTTTCGACGAATACCGATCCGCTGGTGGCAAAGCGCCGATTGGCGGCGTTGCGCGCGGAACATGCGTTCTGGATGAAGGGCGAGACGTGCCTCGCCCGCCAGCCCGCATGCCTGCGTGTGGTGCGGATGCCCGACGGCAATGTGCTCAACCGTCATTACGACGACCGCGACACGCCACGCGACGAATCCTACGCCGAGGATGTCGAGACCGCCGCCAAGGCAGGCCCCCGCCCCGCCACCGAGACGCAGCGCGACCTGCGCGCCGGTGCGGAAAGCGGATGGGACTTCAGCTCGCGCTGGCTGCGCGATCCGCAGTCGCTCGCGACGATCCATACCACCGACATCGTACCGGTCGATCTCAACAGTCTTTTATGGGTGATGGAACGACGCATAGCCGAACGCTGCCGGACCGCCGCCGATACACCCTGCGCCACCGCATTCACCACGCTCGCGGCAAAGCGCAAGGCAGCGATCGACCGCTATCTCTGGCAGTCATCGAGTGCGCGCTACGCAGACTGGGACCTGTCGACGCGCAAGCCGACCGCCAGCATCAACGCGGCGATGCTACATCCGATATTCGTCGGTCTCGATTCGCCCGCACAGGCGAAGTCGGTGGCGACGACGGTCCGCAATTCGCTGGTCGCCGAGGGCGGCCTGCGGACGACCACGCTCAAGACCGGGTTGCAGTGGGACGAACCCAATGGCTGGGCGCCACTGCAATGGGTGGCGATCGCCGGACTCGAGGCTAACGGCGAGCCTGCGCTTGCGAAGGATATCGCCCGCCGCTGGCTTGGCACGGTCGGTGCGGCCTATGCCGAGACGGGCAAGATGCTTGAGAAATATAATGTCGAGCAGCGAACGCCGGGCGGGGGTGGCGAATATCCGGTGCAGGACGGCTTCGGCTGGACCAACGGCGTCACCAGCGCGCTCCTGGATCGTTTTCCCGACCTCGCACGGCCTTGAACCATATTCTGCACGATGACGACGGATCACCGCGAGTTTGCGCGCGACGGAGGAGCGGCGTCTTCCGCTCTGACGTCGCTACCAGCGATGATTGATCGGCCGCGGTGGCGAACACCCGCAGCCATCGAACTTACCAGGGGTGATCAGCCGATCGGTCCGACGCTCGATTGGCTGGCGGGGCGCTGATCCCCCGCCCCTAACCCCAGAAAGTCTTGCGATCGAGAAGATCGTCATACGCCTCGGCCGCGGCGTTGATGATCTTCGATTTCTTGCGATGCGCCAGCAGGTCCTTCGCCGCGGGGTCGTCGCGCAGGCCAACCCGGTCCAGAACCACCGGCGCCGTCGCCATATCGTTCAGTGCGCCAAGCTGGTCCTGCAGCGTCTCCAACGTTCCCACGAACTTCCCGTAACGACGCGAACGCTTCTTGCTCGAGAAGACGGAGCCGAGAAACTCCGCGCCATAGCGGAGCCGTTTGGCGGTCTTGCGAACTTCATGGCGTTCCTCGTCTGCCAGCGTCGCAAGCGACTGACCACGCTTCCTGATGCGACGACGCAACGCGTGCAACGTCTCCGCCGCGAACTGCCGTGCCGAGGCGTCCCGTGCATCGCGCGTCGATGGCGCGGTGCGCCACGCCCCGCACGCCAGCCACTCCGTCAGATCGAGCATCAGGGCGCGAACCCGGTCCGAGCCCAGCGCAGTATCGACCGCTGCATAGGCAGCATCGCGAGCCTGGCTCAAACGCTCGAACAACGACCCGCCGGACTTCGCCTTGGCCAGCAACACATCCAGGTCGCGCGCTTCGCCCAGCACCGAACCCAGCCACCGCAGCTCGCTCTGGAAATGCGACACCTCGTCGCCGTCGAGCAAGGGCTTGAAGATCGAAAAGGCCGACCGCAGCCGACGCAACGACACGCGCGCCTGATGCAGGGCCTCGGCATTGGCCTGATCGAGCAGGATAGTCTCGTTCAGGCGATATTGGCGTATGCACGAGCCGGCGACCGCCTCGAAAGCGTTCGCCGCGGATGCGTCCCGACCCAGCGCAATCCGCTCCGACTTGAACGCCCTGGATACGGGACGCAGCAAGTCATAGCCGCGCTCGGACTTGGTGATGACGCCCAGGCGCACCGGAAACTGCGCCGCCAGCGTCCTGGCCAGCGCGAACAGAGCGGCAGGCTCTCCCTGCTTCAACTCCAGTTCGAGTTCGCAGATCGGCGACTGGCGGTCACCCGCAGCAACATGACCACGGTCCAAGACCAGTTCGATCGACGCCTCGCCGCTGGCGATCACCCATGCCAGCCGCTCGACCGCGACGGTGAAGATCGGCGCGACGGTACCGGCCTCGTCGTCGAGCAGCGCCGGGATAGGCGTCCGGTCGTCGACGACCGGCGTCATGTCGGCCACCTCGATTTCCCATTCGTGTCGCGCAAAGAGACCCGCCGCCTTCGCATCCGCGACCTTGATCGTCTGCGTCCGCGTGTCGCCGGACTGCCGGATGCGCAACGAGACGCCGCCTTGCGAAAGCGCGAGATCGGGCGTGTCGAAATACACCGCCTGCATCTGCCGCTTGCTCGCCGGGGCGCCGCAGAGGTCAGACTCGGCAAAGGCATCGGCCGCGGCGACGTCCAATACCAGCTTCAGCTCGACTTCCTGCGACACCGGCTACCTTCCCGTAAACCCACGACACCCCATGCTCATGGCAACCGGCAATAGTCCGTCTGGTTCCCGGTGAGCCGCCCGCAAGACCTTGTTCGCTTCACCGCATTTGCATGAAAAGCGCGAGTGCGTTGCGGACGCTATCCGCGAAGCGATCGTAGATCACGCGTGCGACCTCGGCGATGACAGGCTGACGATCGCGTCCCCCTCGCGCGAATATAGCGACTGCCACCCGGCGGCCGTCAGGCATGGTAATGAACCCGACATCGTTGGTGATACCGTCCAGCGTGCCGGTCTTGTCCTCTACTCGAGTACCCACGGGAAGCAGAGCGCGGATGCGGCGGGTTCCCGTCGCGCATCGGCTCATCAGTTCGAGCAGAAACGCGCGACTTTGCGCCGTTAGAACGGCGCCATTGTCGAGCTTGTTCAACAGCGTGACCATGGCAACCGGCGTGGCAACATCCTTGCTGTCGGCGAGGTGGCCGCGCTCGCGAAGCAACTGGGCTATGGTCCGGTCCATCCGGATGCCGGGTATCTTTTGGGAAGAAAGCCACTGCTGGATCGCGACGGGCCCGCCTAGCGCGGCAAGCAGCTGGTCGGTTGCCCGGTTGTCGCTGCGGATAATCATCAGCTCCATGACTTTCGCCGCGGGTCGGCCAACGATCATGTCGCCGAGGCTGCGTCGCCCCTGATCGACCTCGGCGAGGTAGGTCGCTGCAACGGCGATCTTGACCGTGCTCGCCATCGGGAATTGGGTGTCGCCGTTGATCGAAACCATCGAGCCATCGCGAAGGTCGATCGCTGCAATGCCGTAGTCGCCCGAGCGTTCCGCGACCAATTTACTCAGCGCGCGCTCAAGCCCGATGAGTTCAGGGGAGCTTGCAGCCGCCGGTGCCGGGACAAGGATGCTTGCGGCGATACTCGAAAGGAGCAGGCGGGAAAGCAGGGACGCGCGCATCGATAGTCCTCGAATGTTGTCTTTCAGCGACCCGCTCATGGTAGACCGAAAAACCTGAACGCGTCATGTTGCATGCCGGTGAAGTTCGGACAACGGCGGCTCGCGGCGCCGGTTGGTTATACCTCCGGCGCTGCGGCTTTTCGGGCACGCTGCGATTGCTGCAGATCGGAGAAACGAATTGCCGATCTCGCGGCGCAATGGAATGATGCCATCATGCAGATCCTCAAAGCGGCCGGCCTCGCCCTCCTCGCGTCAGTGCCCGCCACTGCCCAAATTGTCGCGCAGCCCTCGGCAGGAACGTACCAACGCGCGGTAGCGGCCGGTTACAAGGCGGCGCTCTACTGCTCCGGAATCTTCAACGCCGGTCGCACGCCTGCTCAGATCGATGCCGATGAACTGGCCGGAATCTACCCCGAATATGCGACGATCGTGCCGACTCTGACGGCGAGCGTCGACCGTGGTCTCCAGTCCGTTTCCGTAGCTTTCGATCCCCAGCTACCGCCAAGACGCGCAGCCTGGACCAGTGGACGGGGTTGCGTGACGCTGCCGATCGGAAGCACGGCACCGTCTGGCCGCAAGTCGACAGCGGCACCGTCGATCACGGCGGCGGATCCCCGGCGCTGGCCTCAGGGTGACGCTGGCATCGCACCGCGCCCGACAGCCGCGCTGACCGGCGCCGTCGGCAAGGCATTCGGGACAACATATGGCGTCGGCACCAAGACGGTCGGGGTGATCGTCGTGAAAGACGGCGAAGTTCTTGCCGAGCAATATGGCCGCGGTTTCGGGCCGTTCGTGTCCAACCGGACGTGGTCGGTCGGCAAGTCGATCGCTGGCACACTCATCGGCCTCAGCAATGCGAGCGCGTTGAAGGCTCCCGCCGCCGTGCCGCAATGGAAGTCGGGCGATCCGCGTCGGGTGATCACGCTCGACAATTTGCTTCGGATGGGATCCGGCCTGCACAGCGACACCGCTGGAAATCGCACCGATGCGATCTACTTCGGCGGCACCACGGTAGACGAACAGGCGGTGTCATGGCCTTTGGAGGCGCTGCCCGGCAAACGCTTCCGCTACGCCAACACCGATATCCTGCTCGCGGTCTATGCCACACGACAGGCAATCGGCGAGGCCCGGTACCGCGCATTGCCGGGCACCCTGTTCGGCCAGCTTGGCATGACGCACACCGTCGCCGAGACGGACTGGCACGGCAATTACGTCCTCTCCAGCCAGGTCTGGTCGACCGCACGCGACCTGGCGAGGCTGGGGTTGTTCTGGTCGCAGGACGGCGTCTGGCAGGGCAAGCGCCTGTTGCCGGCGGGCTGGATGCGTACCATGATGACGCCCAGCGGACCGCAGCCCGCGAGCGGACCGGGCTATGGCGCGACGATGTGGCTGTTCGGTCCCAAGCAGGGCTTGCCCGAAGGCAGCTTCGCCGCACAAGGCAACCGGGGCCAATATGTCATGGTGATCCCGTCCCGGCACCTGGTCGTGGTCAGGCGCGGCGAGGACCCGGGCACCGCGCGGTTCGACATCGCTCGCTTCGCGGCCGACGTTGCCGCTGCGTTGCCTTAGGCGTCTTACCCGAACGGCATACCCGGCGACCTAAGGGACAGGCGTAAGCCGTGGGCGCTAGCGTTTCGTGAACACCGCCTTGGGCAGGACGACGTGGACACCCTTGTTGCGGTCGACGAACTCGGTGATCTCGACATCGCCCGCGACGCTGATCAGCATGTAGGCGTCGTCGCGCGTCATGCCTTTTTCCGCGACGAGGAAGTCGATCATGTTGCCGCCGTTGATCGTCGGCGGCGAGCTGTCGTAGCGGCCGAACGCCGGTGGCGGCGCCCCCCATGCTGCCGAAGAACGGCGCCAGCGGCACTTCGACGCCGGGCGCGAACAGGCCGACCATCCGCTTGGCGTCCAGGGGCACGATCTTCATCCGCGCATAGCGGAAATCGTCGGTCAGGGACTCCGCCCCGTACCGGAACGCCTTATAGGCATAGGGGATCGCCAGATCGACCTTGCGGATGCGCACTTCCAGCATGTCGCCGGGCTCCGCGCCTGCGATCGCGATCGGTCCGGTCAGGATATGGCCGCCGGGACCGCGTGCGCTGGCGGGTACGGCTCTTCCCTCAGTCGCGGGGGCCGCGGGCGATCACGGCCTGCGCCGAACGAAGACGGGCCTTCCATATTTTAACCGATGGGTGCCCGGACGCCAGGCCGGCAAGCCGCCCTTCGATCTGAGCGACCTCTCGCTTTGCGGCATCGAGCTCGGTGGCTGTTGGTGCAGGTTGGATATTGGCGCGCGTGTGTGCGCCGGTGCGTCCCTTGCTCTTGGTCATGGAAGACGCGATGGTCTCAAATGCTAAGCGCCGTCAATGAGAGACGGCATGGCAGCTCGTCGTGGCGGCTGCCCAGAATGCGCCTTTCCCAAAAACGAGGAGATGCGGAACAGACGGATCGGCGGGAGTGTCGCCGCCAGTGCGGTTCGCATGGAACCGCCAATCGGACGTCCGCTCATCTCGGCTGTAGAGCCTCTTCAGAATGCATCCGCTGGTCTGGTTTTGGAATAAAGAGCCGGGCGATCGCCCATGCGTTCGCCGAGGCGCACCGGGCGCGTTGGCAGCCAGCTTGGATCAAACGCGATCGTTCCCGGCCGGAATAGCATCACGACCGTCGAGCCCAGCAGGAAACGGCCCATTTCCTCACCCTGTTCGAGAACGATCTCTCGATCGGCATAGCACCATTCCGCCAGCTTGCCGGTACGCTTCGCATTCACGGCGCCGTGCCAGGCGGTGGCGATGCTGCCGACGATGGTGGCTCCGACCAGCACCATGACGAAGATTCCGTGCTCCGAACTTTCGAATACGCACACGAGGCGTTCGTTTCGGGCGAACAGATTGGGCACGCCGCGCGCCGTGACGGGGTTCACGGAAAACAGGCTGCCCGGAATGTAGCGCATACTGATCAATCTGCCCGCGCACGGCATATGAAGACGGTGATAGTCACGTGGCGACAGATACAGGTTCGCGAAACTGCCGTGACGGAACTCCGCTGCCAGCGTGCCGTCGCCGCCGATCAGTTCGGTCGTGGTGAACCGGTGCCCCTTGGCCTGTACGATATGATGGTCGTCGATCGCCCCAACCTGGCTGATCGCGCCATCCACCGGGCAGACGAAGTCGGCATGCGCGAGAGGGCGGATCCCCTGCCGCAGGGGGCGCGAGAAGAAGTCGTTGAAGCTGGCGTAGCTGGCGATGTCCGGATTTTCGGCTTCGCTCATATCGACCCCGTATCTGGCGACGAACCAGCGGATCACCCGGGTGGTCATGGCACCGCCCCGCGCCCGGGCGATACGACCAGCCAGACGGGTCAGGCGCTGTTTTGGCAGGGCATGTTGAAGCAGGATGGTGAAGCGATCGGACATCTTGGACCCTCGAATAGTCGCCAGCGACTGTAACGGTCGATTGTTCCGCTACGCGAGCGTTTCATCAAGCAGATCCCTGCAGCACCCTCGAGCGGGTGCATTTTCAAAAGCACGCGGAACCATCATAGGGCGCGCATCGGGTCGCGTGGAAAGGCTGTGCCTGTGCGTCCGACCTGCCACCTTACCGCCATACTTTTGCGGCCAACCGCGGGTCTAGAACGCGTGCGACGCCCTCATGGGTCGTCGTCTGGATATTGGCTTCGATCCGAGCCCTGCCTGCGCAAGACGTGGCGTCGGACTGT
>JAJNQF010000193.1 GCA_021154945.1 Sphingomonas sp. | reverse complement strand
CAGGACGGCGGCGTTCGAACCGCATCGCCAGCGCCCGTGCGACGACATAGAAGGTGGGGGTGAAGAGCAGGCCGAAGCCGGTCACGCCGATCATCCCGAAGAACACCGCGGTGCCGAGCGCCTGGCGGAGTTCCGCACCCGCGCCCTCGGCGATCACCAGCGGCACCGCGCCGAGGATGAACGCGAAGCTCGTCATCAGGATCGGCCGCAACCGGTCCTTCGCCGCGCGCACTGCCGCCTCGACCGGGGTGAGGCCGTCCTGTTCCTCGGCCTGCTTGGCGAACTCGACCACGAGGATCGCGTTCTTCGCGGCGAGCGCAATCAGCACGACCAGGCCGATCTGCGTGAGGACGTTGTTGTCCATACCCCGCAGGTTCACGCCGGTCATCGCGGCCAACAGGCACATCGGCACGATCAGGATGATCGCGAGCGGCAACGTCAGGCTCTCATATTGCGCGGCGAGCACGAGGAAGACGAACACCACCGCCATGCCGAAGACGAGCGCGGCGGTGCTGCCGGCGGCCTTTTGCTGGTAGGCAATGCCGGTCCATTCATGCGCGTAGCCGGCGGGCAGCGATGCATCGGCAAGCTTCTCCATCGCGACCAGCGACTGGCCGGACGAGTAGCCCTTGGCGGTGTCGCCATCGACCTCGACCGCGGGGAAGAGGTTGTAGCGGACCACGCGGTACGGGCCGGTTTTGTCCTTGAAGGTCGAGACCGAGCCGACCGGGACCATCTGGCCCGAATTTGAGCGTGTCTTCAGGTTGGCGATGTCCGCGGTGGTGTTGCGGAACGGTGCGTCGGCTTGTGCCGTGACGCGGAAGGTGCGTCCCAACAGGTTGAAGTCGTTGACGAATGCCGAGCCGAGATAGACCTGCAACGCTTCGAACACGCGCTCGGGTGGGACGCCGAGAAGGTTGGCCTTGGCGCGGTCTACATCGGCGAAGATGCGCGGCGTGGCGGTGTCGAAGAAGGTGTAGACCTGGGCGAGACCCTTGGTCTGGTTGGCCTGGCCGATCAGCGCGTAGCTCGTCTTGCCGAGTTCGCCGTAACCGTGGCCACCCTGGTCCTGCACCATCAGGCGGTAGCCGCCGGCCGAGCCGATGCCCTGGATCAGCGGTGGCGGGACGATCAGCAGACGCGCTTCGGTGATGTCGCCGGTCGCCTTCTGCGACTCCGCCATGATGCTCGCGAGCGTGACGCCGAGTTTCTTGCGTTCCTCGAAGCTCTTCAGCGGGATGTACGCGGCGGCCGAGTTGGGGGCGAGCGTCTGCGACGGGCCGTCGAAGCCCGCGAGCATCACCGCGCCTTTGACGCCGGCGAGCGGCAGGATGCGCTTGGCGACCTTCTGCATGACTGCATCGGTACGCTCGACCGACGAGCCGGGCGGAAGTTGGATGACGGTCAGGAAGTAGCCCTGGTCCTGTGCGGGAACGAAGCCCGACGGGGTGACCATGAACACGCCGACCGTGACCGCGATCAGCGCGGCATAGGCGACCATCATCCGCTTCGGCGCGGTGACCAGGCGTTGCGTGAGGCGGGCATACGCATCGCCCATCCGCTCGAACCCGCGGTTGAAGGCGTCGCCGGCGCGACGCAATGCGCGTGTTACGCGGTTGCCCGAGTCGGCGGGGGCGGTCGGCTTGAGCAGCATCGCCGCGAGTGCCGGCGACAGCGTCAGCGAGATCAGCAGCGAGATGATCGTCGCGGTCGAGATCGTCACCGCGAACTGACGGTAGAACGCGCCCGAAAGCCCGGTGAGGAAGACGGTCGGGATGAACACCGCGCACAACACGAGCACGATCGCGACGAGCGCGCCCGACACTTCGTCCATCGACGTCCGCGCCGCCTCCAATGGGGAGAGCCCGTGTTCGAGGTTGCGCTCGACATTCTCGACCACGACGATCGCATCATCGACGACGATGCCGATCGCGAGGACGAGGCCGAACAGCGACAGGTTGTTGAGGCTGTATCCGGCGGCGGCGAGCACCGCGAAGGTGCCGATCAGCGAGACCGGGATCGCTACGATCGGGATGATCGCCGCACGCCATTTCTGCAGGAAGACGAGGATGACGAGGACCACGAGGACCATCGCCTCGAAGAGCGTGTGCTTCACCGCGTCGATCGACTGCGCGATGAACTCGGTCGGGTTGTAGATGACCTTGTATTCCAGCCCCTTGGGGAAGCGCTTCGACATGCTTTCCATCTCGGCGGTGACGGCCTGTGCCGCGCCGAGTGCGTTCGAGCCGGGGCGCTGGAAGACCGCGGCGATGACCGTGGGCTTGCCGCTGAGATAGGTGTTGGCGCCGTAATCCTGCGCGCCGAGTTCGACGCGGGCGACGTCCGAGACGCGGACCTGGCGGCCTTGCGCGTCGGTGCGGATGACGACGTCGGCGAACTGCTTGGGATCGGTCAGGCGGCCCTGCGTCTCGACGTTGAGCTGGAACGCGCTGTTGCCCTTGTCGTACGGCGGCTGGCCGAGCGTGCCGGCGGCGACCTGGACGTTCTGCGCGCGGAGTGCCGCGACGATCTCGCCGGCGGTGAGGTCGAGCGCGGCGGCGCGACCGGGGTCGATCCAGATGCGCATCGAATAGTCGCGCGCGCCGAACAGCTGCACGTCGCCGACGCCGTCGATGCGGCTGAGGCGATCGCGGACCTGGGTCAGCGCGTAGTTGGAGATGTAGCCGCGATCGAGCGAGTTGTCGGGCGAGACGAGGTTCACCACCATCAGGAAGTCCGGCGACGTCTTGCGCGTGACCACGCCGAGACGCTGGACGTCTTCGGGAAGGCGCGGGACGGCGATCGCGACGCGGTTCTGGACGAGCACCTGCGCCGCATCGAGGTCCGTGCCGATCTTGAAGGTGACGGTGATCGTGACCCTGCCGTCGCCGGTCGATTGCGACGACTGGTACAGCATGTTGTCGACGCCGTTGATCTCCTGCTCGATCGGCGCGGCGACGGTCTCGGCGACCGTCTCGGCCGAGGCGCCGGGATAGGTCGCGCTGACGGTGACGGTGGGGGGGACGATGTCGGGATATTGCGACACCGGCAGCGTCATGTAGGCGATCGCACCGACGATCGTGATGATCACCGCGATCACGCCCGCGAAGATCGGCCGGGTGATGAAGAAGCGCGAGAAGCGCATGGGAATTTCCTCGGTAGAGGGGCGCGCGGGCCCGCGGACGAGACGCGCAACACCAGCCGTTCCCCGGCGGAGGCCGGGGCCCAGTTGGGCGAACCGCAATAATTACATCGAAACGCTATCCCACCTGGGCCCCGGCCTTCGCCGGGGAGCGGTGGTTACTTGGCGAGCGTGGCCTCACCCGAGATCGGCTGAACCGACGCCGGCGCAGTCGCACCCGACGCCACCACGATCCGGCCGACCTTCGGCGCAACCGTCGCGCCAGGCATCGCCATTTGCGTACCCTGGATGATGATCCGGTCGTTCGGCCCGATCCCCGAGCGCACGATCCGCAATCCATCGACCACCGGTCCTAGTTCGACCGGCTTCTGGCTCACGACGTTCTTCGCATCGATCGTCAGCAACACTTTCCGCGCTTGATCGGTCTGCACCGCATCGTCCGGCACCAGCAGAGCCTGCCGCGTCCCCGCACTTGCGAGGCGCATGTTACCGAACATCCCCGGCGTCAGGAAATACCCCGGATTGGCGAGCACGGCGCGGCCACGGATCGTGCCCGAACGCTGGTCGAGCCCGTTGTCGGTGAAGTCGAGCTTGCCCTTCCAGCGATGCTCGGTCTCGTCCTGCAACTGGATCTCGACTGCGGCGGGGGCCGCGCCGGGCTGACGTGCGCGCTGCGTCTTGAGGTACAGCGCCTCGGAGCCGTCGAAGGTGAAGTAGATCGGGTCGAGCGCGTTGATCGTCGTCAGCACCGTGCCGCCGGTGCCTTCGCCGCCCGCGACCTGGTTGCCCGCATCGACGCGGCGATCGGAGATGCGACCACCGATCGGTGCGCGAACCTGCGTGAAGCCCACGTCCAAAGCGCGGGCACGTTCGCGAGCTTGGGCGGCTGCGAGTGCGGCTTGGGCTGCTTCGAGCCTGCCGCGAAGGGCATCAACTTCGCCGGCCGAAACCGCTTCGTCGGCGACGAGTCGCTGCGCGCGACCAAGGTCGGTGCGGGCGAGGGACAGAGCACTTTTCGCGCTCGCAACGTTGGCATGCGCCTCAGCCAGAGCCGCGGCGAACGGGCGGGAGTCGATCGTGAAGAGCAACTGGCCCTTGCTGACGATCTCGCCGTCGCGGAAGTGGATGCCCGTGACTTCGCCCGCGACGCGCGGACGGATCTCTACCGTACGGCTCGGTGCGAAGCGGCCGACATAATCGTCCCACTCGCTGACCTGCCGCACCAGCGGCGACGCGACCGTGACCGAGGCGGGCGGTGGCGCCGCCATCGCCGCGTCGGGATGATCGAACATCTTCACGCCTACCGCACCAAGCAGCGCGATCGGCACGAGCACCATCGCGCCGCGCTGCCATGCCGGCCGTCGATGACGGTCCGTGGGCGGCGACGACGCGAGGTCGGCGTCGTTCGCGGCCGTGATTGTGGTAAGTTGGTTCACGCTGCGATGCTCCGCTTCTGCTGGGCGCCGACGCGCATGCCGGTCACGCTCTCGACGAGCGTCTCGATCTGGGCCTCGGCAAAGCCGGCGGCGAGGAAGTTCTGGATCTCGGCCATCGGCAGCGCGAAGCCGCGGCGCCAGGCGTACACCGCCATCCGTCGCAGTGCCTCGAGCCGGGGATCGGCGAGACGCGATGCGGTGCTCAGGCCGAACAGGCTGCCCATCGCCCGCGACATGCGGCTGGGGCCGGACAGGCTGCGCAACGTGTCGCGCTTGGCGAGCGCGATGACACTCCATTCGAGCGCGGAAAAGCCGGTCGGGGCGGGGGCTGCTACAGCCTGCGTGCGGCTGGTGACGGGCGAAGCGAACATGTTGTCGAGGTCGAGATAAGCCATGGGATTGTCCCCCTTTTGATTTTTCGGGCAAGCGCTGGCCTTCGTCGGTGGACGATCCACCGACGTCAGCTGGTCGCAAGGCGTGCGCGGTCGTTGCCGGCACATCCTCGTGCCGCGCTTGCCCGCTTGAATTTTCGAGAGTCCGGTCGGCCGAAGCCGTCCGGTGTTAGGTTTGAACCGTGGTCATGGGTTTGTGTCCCCGGTTGCCCCCTCCGAAGTAGGAGAGAGCTTCGATACCAGTCGGTATATAAACCTGGGGTTCATCTAGTCAACAGACTTTTGTACCGGCCGGTATTTTTTATCGCGACCGTAACGAAGCGTGACTTTTATGTCGGCGGACCGACGGGCTTACTTGGTCGGCCACACCGACAGGCTGGTCTCGACGAGCTGATTGAGCTCGGTGCAGGTCGCGCCCGAGCCGGCCTGGATCGACAGGCCCTGCATGATCGCGAACAGATACCGCATCAGGGCATGCGACTCGAGACCGTCGGGGAACTCGCCCGCCGCCTTGGCCTCGTCGAAGCGCTTCATCAAAGCGGCTTCGGACGATGCGCGACGCTTGGCGACCTCGGCCTTGATCGGCTCGGCTTCGGCGCTGCACGCGACGCTGCTGATGACGCTCAGGCATCCCTTGGGATCGAAGGTGCTCATCTGCATCTGCAACGCCCCACGGAGAAGCCTTTCCGCTACGGCGCGCGCCGTCGGCGCCTCGAGCGCGGAGGTCATATAGGCCAGCTTCTCGCGCTCGTAGAGGTCGAGCGCCTTGTGGAACAGCGCCTCCTTGTTGCCGAACGCCGCGTACAAGCTAGGCTTGGTGATGCCCATCTCCGCG
>JAJNQF010000155.1 GCA_021154945.1 Sphingomonas sp. | reverse complement strand
CGGCTGGTTGAAGTTGCGCGCGGTCTTGCGGAAGATGAGGTTGCCGCTCTCGTCGGCCTTCCACCCCTTGACGATCGCCAGGTCGGCAAAGATGCCGCGTTCGAGGATATAATCCTGCCCGTCGAAGCTCTTCACTTCCTTGCCCTCGGCCACCGCGGTTCCGACGCCGGTCTTGGTGTAGAAGCCGGGAATGCCCGCGCCCCCTGCCCGGCAGCGTTCGGCGAGCGTGCCCTGCGGACAGAACTCGACCTCGAGCTCGCCGCTCAGATACTGCCGCTCGAATTCCTTGTTTTCGCCGACGTAGGACGAGATCATCTTCTTCACCTGGCGCGAGCGGAGCAGTTTCCCCAGCCCCTGCCCGTCGATCCCGGCATTGTTGCTGGCGATCGTCAGGTCCTTCACCCCAGACGCCTCGATCGCGTCGATCAGCCGCTCGGGGATGCCGCACAACCCGAACCCGCCCGCACAGATCGTCATGCCGTCGAACAGCACGCCTTCGAGTGCCGTTGCCGCATCGGTGTAGCGCTTGTTCGCCATGCATCCTCCTCTGGTCTTTCGCCTCGCATAAGGCGGCGCCTCGCGCTCGGCAACGCCCCTCGCGGCGACTCAGTGCGCGAGCGTCAGGCCGGGGCGCTTCCACCGGGTCTTCACTAGGCGGCCGCTGCCCGAGCAGGTGATGTAGGCGTCCATGCCGTCCGCACCGCCCCAGCAGATATTGGTCGTGAACACGTCGTCGGTCGCGACGAACTCGACCAGCTCTCCGGCGGGCGAGATCACGCTGATCCCGCATTCGCCGATCGTCGCGACGCAGATGTTGCCGCATGCCTCGATTCCCAGCGAGTCGAAGAACTTGT
Organism: Sphingomonas sp.; assembly: GCA_021154945.1. Lineage (GTDB taxonomy): Bacteria > Pseudomonadota > Alphaproteobacteria > Sphingomonadales > Sphingomonadaceae > Sphingomonas. The sequence goes on along the minus strand of JAJNQF010000155.1, from coordinate 2,322 downwards.
AGCCGGCGGGGCGGTAGAGCGGCGTGCCCGCGGCGCTGGCGACCTTGCCAGGCGCGACGATGTCGAACGCCATCAGGCGACAGGTCAAGGTCTCTGCCGCGTAGAGCCGCGTGCCGTCGGGGGAGAGACCGATGCCGTTGGGGTTTTCGCTGGGGAAGATCACTTCTTTGAGCTGGGTCCCGTCGGCTTTCGCGTAGAAGATGCCGGTGATGTCGCGGGCGCGGTCGCGCGTTTTGCCGTGGTCGGTGAACCAGAAGCCGCCGTGCGAATCGAAGACGATGTCGTTGGGGCCTCGCAGCGAGCAGCCGAAATCGCCGTTCCTGTAGAGAATTTCGATCGCGCCGGTGGCGATGTCGATCCGCTCGATGCGGCCGCCGGAATAGTCGTGCGGCTGGCCGTGCGGGGTGAGGAAGCCGTTGGTCTCGCGCCACGCGAAGCCGCCATTGTTGCAGCAATATAGCTTGCCGTCGGGGCCAAGCGCGAGGCCGTTGGGGCCGCCCCCGGGTTCGGCGACCGTCGTTTTGGCGCCGTTGGGGGCGATGCGGGTGATGCGTCCGGCTTCGATCTCGACGAGGATGATGCTGCCGTCGGGCATCGCGACTGGACCCTCGGGGAAGCGCAAGCCACTGGCGACGGTGGTGAATTCGGTCATGAACCTCTCCGAGCGAGTCGGGTTTGCCCCGGCTTCGACGCCAGCGTAACCGTTTCTCGACTTCGCGCACAACGAACGGCAGGATGCTGCCATGATCACACCACGCACCGGCGGCCGTATCCTGGTCGACCAACTCGTCGCACAGGGCTGCGACCGGATCTTCACCGTGCCGGGGGAGAGCTTCCTGGCGGTGCTCGACGCGCTGCACGATACGCCGGCGATCGACCTCGTCGTGTGCCGGCAAGAGGGCGGCGTCGGGTTCATGGCGTGCGCCGATGGGACGCTGACGCATCGGCCGGGCGTGGCGTTCGTCACGCGTGGGCCCGGCGCGACCAATGCGTCGATCGGGGTCCATGTCGCGATGCAGGATTCGCAGCCGATGATCCTGTTCGTGGGCGATATCGACCGCGGCACGCGCGACCGCGAGGCGTTCCAGGAGATCGATTTCCAGGCGATGTTTTCGCCGATCGCAAAGTGGGCGGCGCGGATCGACGATGCGCGGCGGATCCCGGAATATGTCGCGCGGGCCTATGCGACGGCGATGTCTGGGCGGCCGGGGCCAGTGGTGCTGGCGTTGCCTGAGGACATGTTGCTGGATGTGGTCGAGGCGGTCGATCGGCCGCGCGTCGAGCGGGTGGCGCAGGCTTGCGATGCCGATACGATGGACCTGCTTGCCGATCTGCTGACGACCGCCGAGCGGCCGGTCGCGATCGTCGGGGGCGCAGGCTGGGATGTGGCCGCGTCGGGGGCGTTCTCGACATGGGCGGATCGTAACGGTGTTCCGGTTGCGGCGGCGTTTCGGCGGCAGGATGCTATTCCGAACGACTGTCCGGTCTGGGCGGGAAACCTTGGGTACGGCCCCAATCCGAAGCTCGCCGAGCGGGTGAAAGCGGCGGACTTGCTGCTGGTCGTCGGACCGCGGCTGGGGGAGGCGACGACCGATGGCTATGCGCTGATCACGCCCGATCATCCCGGGCAGCGGCTGATCCATGTCCATCCCGATCCGGACGAGCTGCACCGGGCGTACCGCGCGGATGTCGCGGTGTGTGCGGGGATGGCGGAGTTCGCGGAGGCCTTGCTGCTGCTCGACCTGCCGCCGCGGACTGCTGGGCAAGAGGCGCATGCGGCGTGGTCGACGTGGTCGACGCCGGCGCCACGGGATCTGGTGATGGACCTTGGGCCCTGCGTGACCGCGATGCGCGAGCGGCTGCCGGCGGATACGATTATCTGCAACGGCGCGGGGAATTATTCGGGGTGGTGGCATCGGTACTGGGCGTATGCCGGGCCGGGCACGCAGCTTGCGCCGACTGCCGGGGCGATGGGGTATGGGGTGCCGGCGGCGGTCGCGGCGTCGCTCAGGCATCCGGAGCGGACGGTCGTGGCGCTGGCGGGGGACGGGTGTTTTTTGATGAACGGGCAGGAACTCGCGACCGCGGTTGCGCATGGCGCGGACATGCTGGTGCTGGTGGTGGATAATGGCGGGTACGGGACGATCCGCATGCATCAGGAGCGGGAGTATCCGGGGCGGGTTTCGGGGACGGCGTTGCGCAATCCGGACTTTGCGGCGCTGGGGCGGGCTTATGGGTGTTGGGCTGAGACTGTCGAGCGGACCGAGGATTTTGCGGGGGCGCTGGACCGAGCGATGTCGCGGGGCGGGGTAAGGTTGCTGC
>JAJNQF010000143.1 GCA_021154945.1 Sphingomonas sp. | reverse complement strand
TCGTGCGCGCTATCACTACAGGCGACACCCCTCCGTCAGGCAAGCGCCTGCCACCTCCCCTGCAAGGGGAGGATTTGAGATGCTGCAAGGTACGGGATCGACTGGAGCGCTAGCCAAGCAGCTCCGCGGCATGATGTCTCCGCCCGAGATCGCATTGTGGCTCGCATTGCGGGAAAGACCGGCCGGTCTGAAGTTTCGAAAGCAGCATCCGTCAGGCCCGTACGTTGCGGACTTCTATTGTCATGCCGCGCGCCTGATCATCGAAGTCGACGGCCAGGCGCATGACTTTGGTGATCGCCCAGCGCGCGACGCTGCGCGCGATCGCTGGTTCGAAGGACGTGGCATCGCCGTTCTGCGTATTCCCGCCGTCGAGATTTTCCACGATTGCGACGCCATGGTTCGAGGTATCGTGGCGCTTGCCGCCGAGCGGCTCGCCACGCAGGAGGAATAGAATGGACTTTATCGCGATCCTGTCGATCTTCGTGCTGGCGTGTTTCGTCGGGTATTTCGTGGTGTGGGCGGTCACGCCCGCGCTGCACACGCCGCTGATGGCGGTGACCAACGCGATCTCGTCGGTGATCATCGTCGGCGCGCTGATCGCGGCCGCGGCGCCGACGGTCCTGGGGGCGATCGGTGCCGGGTCAGGCGTCGCCAAGGCGCTAGGCCTGCTCGCCGTCGTGCTGGCGAGCATCAACATCTTCGGTGGCTTCGCGGTCACCGCGCGGATGCTGGCGATGTACAAGAAGAAGGAACGGCCCGTTGCGAAGGGCTGAGTCGGCGGTCGACATACGATCCTCCCCTGCAAGGGGAGGTGGCAGGCGCCAGCCTGACGGAGGGGTATCGCGCTATCGAAAGCGCGTCACCCCTCCGTCGCTGCGCGACACCTCCCCTTGCAGGGGAGGATTAGGGGGAATGGACGATGCATGAACTGACGGTCAGCCCCTGGGCATCGCTCGCCTATCTGGTCGCGGGGGTCTGTTTCATCCTCGCGTTGCGCGGGCTGTCGAGCCCCGCGTCGAGCCAGCGCGGCAACCGCTTCGGCATCATCGGCATGACGATCGCGGTCGTGACGACGCTGGTGACGCATGTGCCGACCGTTCAGCATCTTCTCGTTTCGGACACCGGACCGACGATAGCCGTGCGCGCTATCGACTGGGTCACTGTCGTCGAAATCCTCGCGGCGATCGGCGTCGGCGCGGCGATCGGCCTCGTCACCGCACGCCGGATCGCGATGACCGCGATGCCGCAGCTCGTCGCCGCTTTCCATTCGCTCGTCGGTCTCGCCGCAGTGCTGGTCGGCGTCGCCGCGTATCTCAACCCGCAGGCGTTCGGGATCTCCGACCTCGTCGTGCCCATGATCGGCCAGCCCTTCGCGGTCATCCACCCGGTCAGCCGAATCGAACTCGGCCTCGGCGTCGCGATCGGTGCGATCACCTTCTCCGGCTCGGTCATCGCGTTCCTCAAGCTCAACGGCAACATGGGTGGCAAGCCGATCATGCTGCCCGGCCGCCACGTCATCAACATCGCGCTGCTCGCCGGCATCCTCGGCCTGATCGCCTATTTCGTCACCGATCAGTCGGCATGGATATTCTGGACGATCACGCTGCTGAGCTTCGTCATCGGCTTCCTGCTGATCGTCCCGATCGGCGGCGCGGACATGCCGGTGGTGGTCAGCATGCTCAATTCCTATTCGGGCTGGGCGGCCGCGGCGATGGGCTTCACGCTGCATAACAGCGCGATGATCATCACCGGCGCGCTGGTCGGCAGCTCGGGCGCGATCCTCAGCTACATCATGTGCCGCGCGATGAACCGCAGCTTCATCAGCGTGATCGCAGGCGGCTTCGGTACGAGCGATGCAGGCGCGGGAAGTGGCGGCTCAGCCGTCGATCGCCCCTGGAAACGCGGCTCGGCCGAGGACGCCGCGTTCCTGATGAGCCAGGCCGAGCAGGTCATCATCGTCCCCGGCTACGGCATGGCGGTCGCGCAGGCGCAGCATGTCCTGCGCGAAATGGGCGACAAGCTGAAGGCCGAGGGCGTCCGCGTGAAATACGCGATCCACCCGGTCGCGGGACGCATGCCGGGGCACATGAACGTGCTGCTGGCGGAGGCGAACGTGCCCTATGACGACGTGTTCGAGCTGGAGGACATCAACAGCGAGTTCGCGCAGACCGACGTCGCCTTCGTGATCGGCGCCAACGACGTGACCAACCCGGCCGCCAAGACCGACAAGTCCTCGCCGATCTACGGCATGCCGGTGCTCGACGTCGAAAAGGCCAAGACCGTGCTGTTCATCAAGCGTTCGATGGGCGGCGTCGGCTACGCCGGTGTCGATAACGACCTGTTCTACCGCGACAATACGATGATGTTGCTGGCCGACGCGAAGAAGATGGTCGAGGACATCGTCAAGGCGCTCGACTAGGCCCCGATCGCGCCGTGCAGAGGAAGTTCCCCAATCCAACGAAACTCGATCCAGTTCGGGTATAATACTTGGCCTGACGCAGGTTAGTCTCCGTTTCACAACGGAGACCGTGATGACTCGACCGGCCGGCCCGCCCGACGCGGCAGATTACGATAGCGGGATCGACGCGGTCCTGATTGCCGCGGCGAGTGCGCCGGACCGGTTGGCCGTTGCGCTCGCCGCGCTGCGTGGGCGGGTCGTCGGGCGGCTCGACTGGCAAGCGGCATTCGGCGATCATGCGACGCCGCACGTGATCGTCGTCGAGGCTGCCGGGGTCGATCTCGCGCTGCTCGCCGAACGCCTGCCCGTCATCGTCGATCAGGCGGCAGCCTTGCAGGCGGGGCTGGTCGTCGCCCTGGGCATGGATGAAATCGACGTCGTCGCTGCGGCGACTCTCGGCGGCAGCACGCGGTTGCTGGTCGATCCCACCGTCGGCGATTGCGTCGCGGCGATCGTGGTCGCCGCCGAAGCCGCGCGCCTCCCCGCCGGTGTGTTCGACGTCACGCGCGAGAGCGACAGTACGCGCCTGGAACGTCTGAACACGGAGGTCGCGCGGATCGCCGAGGCACTCGCGCGGCTGACGCGTGCGGAGATCGAGGAGGATGCGCCGGCTGCGCCGATCGTCGGGGATCGGACGAACCATTACGGCGCGCCGCCGTCCCTGGCCGAGCCGAGCGCCGCCGACGTCCGGCGGGCGATTCGCGCGAGGCGGCTGCGCGACCAGTTCTTCGGGACCGCGCTGTTCGAGGATCCCGGCTGGGACATGCTGCTCGATCTCTACGCCGCCGAACTCGAGCGGGGGCGCGTATCCGTCTCCAGCCTGTGCATCGCCGCCGCGGTTGCGCCGACCACCGCGCTGCGCTGGATCGCGCGGATGACCGACACCGGATTGTTCGAACGCCGCCCCGACATGCATGACCGGCGGCGCGCGTTCATGGTATTGTCGGACCGCGCGAGCGAGGCGATGCGCGGGTATATCGTGGCCACCCGAGGCGCCGACCTGCGGATTCCGTGATCGTGCGCGCCCTTTTAGCTTGCCCCGGCCGCCCGGCTTTGGCATCGCACGTCCACCCGAGAGGGGGCGATTAGCTCAGTTGGTAGAGCGTCTCGTTTACACCGAGAATGTCGGCGGTTCGAGCCCGTCATCGCCCACCACCTTCCTACAGTTCGCGGACCAGCCGCATAGCGACCGCGATCCATGCGGGGGCCTCGATCGTCTGTGGCTGCGTGCCCGGGCCCGGCGGCAAGAGCGTCACGCTGCCCTCGCATCCGATCAGCCGTCCGAACGCGAACCGCCCGGCGGGTTGCGGGACGAGCACGTCGCGATTGAGTGCGGTGGCGAGGCCCTCCGGTGCCAGCATCGCGCACCAGATCACGTCGCCCGCGCGGTAATCGCCGATTCCGCCCGCCACGGTCACCGCGATCTGTCCGGGTGCGACCTGCGGTGGGGGAACGGTCGTGGTCCGGCGCGGCGCGTGGACGCCGCGGTTGTCGAGAATCGCGGTGACGGGCAAGTCGGTCCGATCGGGCAGCGTCACGAGATCGGCGGCCTCGACGCCCAGCGCCGCGGCGATCCGGTTGAGCCAGCCGACCGACACGGTGCGCGTGCCCGTCTCGAGCCGGCCGATCGTCTGCGCGGTCGTCGGCGGAACACAGCGCCGCGCGACATCCTCCAGCGTCAGGCCCTTGGCGCGGCGGACTTCGCGAATGGCCGTGATCATCGAAAGGCTCCAAACCAGATGGGTTATTCCTCTGTCCTACAACCATGTCGATATGGCAACCGGCGCAGGTGATGTGGAGCGGCAACGGGAGACGGCGGATGCGCGAACTGGTGGAACGATCGATCGATGCGGAGGGCATCCCGCAGCCATCGGGGGCGCGGCGCGGGCGAATGGTGACAGTCAATCTTGCCGAATCGCCACTCGGGTGGCTCCGGTCGCGCGGGCTGGTCGACGCGCGGCAGTTCGCAGCGGGCGAACAATTGCGCGCCGACTACGAACGCGCCTCGATCGCGCCGAGCGTGACGATGCGCTGGGCGGAGCGAGTCGATGGAGGCGGGCATGATGGACTGGATCCAACGTCCGCGCAGATCGCCGCGAAACGCCGGTTCGACACAGCGATTGCCGCGGCGGGGCCGGGGCTCGCGGACATCCTGTGGCGCGTCGTCTGCGCGGGGGAGGGGCTGCCTGCCGCTGAGAAGGCGCTGCACTGGCCGGCGCGGGCAGGGCGGCTGGTCCTGACGCTCGCGCTCGATCGCCTGGCTACGCATTACGGGATTGGGTAGCGCGGGGCGCCGAACCCGGTAACCCGACCTCACGATCCTCCCCCGCCAGGGGGAGGTGGCGCCGGAGGCGACGGAGGGGGAGGACGCG
>JAJNQF010000275.1 GCA_021154945.1 Sphingomonas sp. | reverse complement strand
GATCTGCTACGCGAGAAGGGGACGCCGTTTGCCGAACTGGGCCTGGGCGACACGGCCCTGTCCGACGACGCGGTGTTCGATGCGATGATCGCGCATCCGATCCTGATCAACCGGCCGCTGGTGGTGACGCCGCTGGGCGTGAAACTGTGCCGCCCGTCCGAAGCGGTGCTCGACCTGCTGCCCGCGCCGCAGCGCGCGGCGTTCGCCAAGGAAGACGGCGAGCGAGTCATCGGCGAAGATGGCCAGCGTGTCCTCGACGCGGGTCGCCAGCCCGCCTGATGCTGCTTGCGCTGACCATCTTCGTCGTCACGATCGCGCTAGTCATCTGGCAGCCCAGGGGGCTCGGGATCGGCTGGAGTGCGCTGGGCGGCGCGGCGGTCGCGCTGCTCGCGGGCGTCGTCTCGCTCGGCGATATCCCGACCGTGTGGGGGATCGTTTGGAACGCGACCGCCACCTTCGTCGCGATCATCATCGTCAGCCTGTTGCTCGACGAGGCGGGGTTCTTCGAATGGGCGGCGTTGCACGTCGCACGCTGGGGCGGCGGGCAGGGCAGGCGGCTGTTCGTGCTGATCGTGTTGCTCGGCGCGGCGGTGTCGGCGTTGTTCGCCAATGACGGCGCCGCGCTGATCCTGACGCCGATCGTGATCGCGATGCTGCGTGCGCTCGGCCACCGCGACAAGGCGACGCTGGCGTTCGTGATGGCGGCAGGGTTCGTCGCCGATACCGCCAGCCTGCCGCTGATCGTCTCGAACCTCGTCAACATCGTGTCGGCGGATTTCTTCCGGATCGGCTTTGCCGATTATGCGTCGGTGATGGTGCCGGTCGACCTGGCATCGATCGCCGCGACGTTGATCGTGCTGCTGCTGTTCTTTCGCCGCGATATCCCGACGGACTATGACGTGGCGGCGCTTCGCGAACCGGCGGCCGCGATCCGCGATCCCGCGACGTTCAAGGCGGGTTGGGTCGTGCTCGCGTTGTTGCTCGCCGGGTTCTTCCTGCTCGAACCGATCGGCGTGCCGGTCAGCGCGGTCGCCGCTGCGGGCGCGCTCCTGCTGCTGGCGATCGCCGGGCGGGGGCATGTGATCGAGACGCGCAAGGTCCTGCGCGGGGCGCCCTGGCAGGTCGTGATCTTCTCGCTCGGCATGTATCTGGTCGTCTACGGCCTGCGTAACGCCGGGCTGACCGACCATCTCGCGGCGCTGCTCGACCGTACCGCGCAAGGCGGAGTCTGGGGTGCGGCGTTCGGTACGGGGATCATCGCCGCGCTGCTGTCGTCGGTGATGAACAACATGCCGACCGTGCTGGTCGGGGCGCTGTCGATCGACGCGACACACGCGACCGGCGCGGTCCGCAAGGCGATGATCTATGCCAATGTCATCGGCTGCGATCTCGGGCCGAAGATCACGCCGATCGGATCGCTCGCGACGTTGCTGTGGCTGCACGTGCTCGGGCAGAAGGGCATCCGGATCGGCTGGGGCTATTATTTTCGGGTCGGCGCGACGTTGACGGTCCCGGTGCTGCTGGTGACGCTCGCCGCCCTCGCGCTTCGGATCGGGATGGCGTGACCGCACTCGTCTATCTTGCCGCATCGCTGGCCGAGATCGGCGGGTGCTTCGCATTCTGGGCCTGGCTGCGGCTCGACCGATCGCCGCTATGGCTCGCCCCCGGCATGGCGTGTCTCGTGCTGTTCGCCTGGCTGCTGACGCGGGTCGACAGCGACGCGGCCGGGCGTGCCTATGCGGCCTATGGCGGTGTCTATATCTGCGCGTCGTTGCTGTGGCTGTGGGCGGTCGAGGGCGTCCGCCCGGATCGCTGGGACGTCGGCGGCGCGGCGCTCTGCATGGTAGGCACCTGCGTCATTCTACTCGCACCGAGGACCGCCTGATGCCGCTTCGTACGCTTTCCGACCCAACCCATCTGCCCGCGCTCGATCGGCGTTACGTGCACGATCGCCCCGCGCTGGGACTAGGGCCGAACGACCCGCCGCCACGGATACTGCTACTGTACGGTAGCCTGCGCGAACGCGCCTATTCGCGACTGTGCGTCGAGGAAGCCGCGCGGCTGCTGGAATTCTTCGGCTGCGAGACGCGGATCTTCGATCCTTCGACATTGCCGCTGCCGGACCAGATCGCGAACGACGATCATCCCGCCGTCGACGAACTGCGCACGCTGTCGATGTGGTCCGAAGGGCATGTCTGGTGCAGTCCCGAGCGGCACGGCCAGATCACCGGGATCATGAAACTGCAGGTCGATCACCTGCCGCTCGCGATCGGCGGGATGCGGCCGACGCAGGGGCGCACGCTGGCGGTGATGCAGGTGTCGGCAGGGTCGCAGTCGTTCAACAGCGTCAATACCTTGCGCGTGCTCGGCCGGTGGATGCGGATGGTGACGATCCCCAACCAGTCGAGCGTGGCCAAGGCGTTTACGGAGTTCGACGACGACGGCCGGATGAAGCCGTCGAGCTATTACGACCGGATCGTCGACGTGATGGAGGAACTGGTGCGCTTCACGGTGCTGCTCCGGCCACATAGTGCGCAGCTGGTCGATCGCTATTCGGAGCGGAAGGATGCCGGCGGGGCTCCGGATGGCGCGACCGCGATGGCGATCGCAGCGGCAACGACCTGACCCGGCATGCGATCCAGAGTTGCGACATACCGGGTGATAGGCTGCATCTATCCTTTGCGATGAAGGGCGGGCTTCGTGTCGACCAGTGGCTGACGCTTTTGAGAGACGCGCGGATCGCGCAGAACCGCATGATCGTCCGCAAGCTCGGCATTGCCGTCGCGACGCTGGATGAAACGATCAGGAAAGTGGCATGAGCTTGCACCGAGAACGCCATCTTGTCGGCACAGCCGACCGGCGGCGGGCTTCAGACGGCGGGCGTTGCCTTGGGAACTTGTCGCGTAACGATGACGAGGCAGATCAGCGCGCCGATCAACGGCACGGCCCAGGCCATCGTCAGCAGGTTTGCGCCGTTCTCAAATTTTAGTGGTGTCGCGACCGCCCATCCGACCCAGGACAATCCCTGACCGAGCAATGCGCCGCTGAGGCCGCCACCGAGCTTCAGGACGAGTAGCAACAGCGCCACCGGCAGTCCCTCGAAGCGGACGCCGGTGTGGCATTCGCCGTGGTCGATGGCGTTCGCGAGGAGCACCCAGATCATCATCTGCAACCCTGCATTGCCGATTCCGAACACCGCGATACCCGCGATTGCTGCGGGCACCGCCGCGAACAGCGTCAGACCGGTCGCCGTCGTGATCAGCGCGAGAGTAAGCACGTGCGCTTGCCTGATACGCCGCGCGATGCTCATCCAGCCGGGTAGCGCGACGAGTTGCGAGAGCGCCAGCGTGGTCAGTGCCTTGCCGGTCCAGCCCGGATCGTGAAATATCCCCTTGCCGATATAGGCGAAGGAGCGTGCGAAGAACGGTAGCGTCAGCGCCTGGACGAAGCCGAGCGCCAGCAACAGCAGCAGCGGCCGGTTGCCGAGGATCCAGGCGAGCGACGCGCGCGGGGCCGAGGCGCCAGGTACGACCACCGATCGCGGTGCGGAAGCAGCCGACAGCCACAGGGTCGCGACATAGGCGAGCGCCGCACCGCCGGTGACGGCGAGAAGGCCATAACCACCGCCGTCGGCCGCCGGATCGACGAATGCGCGCGCGAAATGTGCGACGGTCAGCGCACCGAGGCAGCTGAACATATACCGCAAGCCGGACAGCGTCGTCGCGGCGCCCGGCACTCGCGTCATCCGCATCATCAGCGCGTTGTGCGCGACGTCGCACACCGAATAGGCGGTGCGGAACAGCAGCACCATCACGGTCGCCCATGCGAGGATCGCCGGTCCGCGCCAGCCGGGATCGAGAAAGAACAGCGTGAATAACACCCCGACAAGGGGCGCACCGACGAACAGCAGCCGCCGGTACAGCCCGAGCCGGTCCGCGGACCGATCGACCAGCCGGCCGAGCAGCGGATCGCAGACGCCATCCCAGACCAGCCCCACCATCACCACCAGCCCGGCGGCCGCTGGCGACACACCCCAGCGTTCGGTCAGGACGAACAGCAGGAAGACATCCATCGTCGACGCGAGGACGTTCTTGCCGAAATTGCCGCTCGCATAGCCGATCATCCGCGCCCGCTGGATCGGGCGATCGACGACTTCAGCGGGGGCGGCTTGCTCCATTGTTCACCGTCTTAGCGGCGGCGTCTTGCAGTTGCGGGACAATTCTTCCCGTCGTGATCGTCAGCGTGCCGCCGCGGAGCAGGTCCGCGTGCTGGACCCGGAAGTCCGGCAGAGGCCGTCCGTTGAGGCTGGCCTGCGTGATCCGGCCGTCCTCGGGCCCCGAGCGCCGGATCGTCAGCGTGCGGCCGTTGCCGAGATCGATGTCGGAGCGGGCGAACGCCGGGGTCGTCACGACGTACCATGGCTCGCCGGGTACCAGCGGATACAGGCCGAGCGTTGCGAACACGTACCAGGCGGTCATCCCGCCGGCATCGTCGTCCATCCCGTCGGCGAACCCCTGCGGCGACAGCGCGAAGCTGCGGCCGACGAACGGCACCGGCAGCTTGCCGCTGTTGGTATAGGGGTGCGCGATCGGCTTGGTCAGGATCGTCCGGATCAGATCGGCGGTCGGCTGCGGCTGGCCCAGTGCTGCGAACATCCAGGGTACCTGGATGTCGGGTTCGTTGGTCATGTTGAACAGGCGAGCATCGAAGAAATGATGCAGTTCGCCGAGCAGTCTATCGCGCCCGACCGTTTGCATCATCCACGGCAGGTCGAAGATCGGCGCCCAGCGATATTGCCACAAGGTGCCCTGGTACAGCCCGCGCGCCTTGACGACGTCGCCGTCCGCGCCGGGCGTCTGGAACACCGATCGCCACATCGGGCGGTAGCTCTGGGCCTTGGCGGTGAAGGTCTGCGCCAGCGCCGTTCGGCCGAGGTCGCGTGCGAGTTCGGCGGTCGCCCAATCGTCATAGGCGGCCTCGATCTGTTCGTCGGGCGTGCCGCGCTTGAGCGTGTCGCTGTCCGACGCCATCCCGGCCAGCGCGGCGTTCGCGTCGAACGCGATGCCCTTGCGGTGCATGTCGAGCAGCGCGATCCCGGCATGTTCGGTGCGGACCGTCAGGAACGGCTCGTTGGACGTCGACCATTGTGCCTTGCCGCCTGCGTACAGGGCGACCAGCGACTGCGCGATATCCGCGCTACGCTTGGGCTGGAGCAGCGCGAGTAGCGGCATCTGCGTACGGTAATTATCCCAGAGCGACCAGTTGGCGTAGCGCGTCCGGCCCTTGGGCGAGGTCTGCACCGCGCCGTCCTTGTCGCGGTGTCGCCCATCGGGATCGTCGATCGCGACCGGGGTTTCCATGACGCGGTAGAGCGAGGTGTAGAACAGCGCACGCTGGTCTCGCGAGCCGCTCGGCACCACGCGGCCGAGGACGCGGTTCCAGGCGGCGCGTGTTTCGGTCGCGACGGCGGCGAGGGACTTGTTGCCGACTTCGGTATCGCGAACCGACGCCGCGCCGGGTCCGTCGACGGTCGATAGCCCGGTGCGGATTTCGATCGCGTCGCCCGCTTTGCCGGCGATGTGAAGAGTGGCCAGATCGTTCCGGCCGGCGGTCAGCGTCTGGTGGATCCGCCGTCCGTTGACGAGGATGCGGCTGGCGCTGTGGAGATGATAGGCGCCCTGGTCGCAGACCGTGCCCGCGACCAGATCGGCGCGGAGGTCGTCGCTGGCGAGGCTGCCCCAGCTTGCCGCCAGACGTTTCGAATAGCTGTGTCGCGGGTCGATCCGCAGGTCGACCGTGCCGGCACGGGGCAGGGTGAAGCGCAACACGCCGGCACCGCGGGTCGCCGCCATCTCGGCGAGGATGCCGCCGTCGTAGCGGACGCGGTACACGCCGGGCCGCGCGGTTTCGCTGGGTTTGTCGATCAGCGCCGGGCCGGACTGGCCGGCATAGCGCACCGAGATCATCAGGTCGCCGCCTGCGCCGCCGCAGCCGACCCCGACGCCGCGGGTGTGCGAAAAGCCGAGTAATGTGGTTGCGGCGTGATCGTAGCCGGCGTGGTTGGCGGGGCTGGTGTCGGGGCCGAGTTGCATCATGCCGAACGGGGCCACGGCGGCGGG
>JAJNQF010000126.1 GCA_021154945.1 Sphingomonas sp. | reverse complement strand
GAGGATCAGCAGTCCGATACCGAGCAGCAGGACGAGGCGGACGAAGACGACAAGAAGCCGTCGGTGTTCAAGAAGCCGCTGTTCTGGATCATCCTCGTCATCGTCGTCGGCGGGCTGATCATCGGTGGCGTGCTCTACTGGCTGCACGCGCGGCAGTTCGAATCGACCGACGACGCGTTCGTCGACACGCATATTGTCCGCCTCGCGCCACAGGTCGCAGGCACGCTGGTCCAGGTCGCCGACATCGACAACCGCCACGTCGAGGCCGGCCGCCTGCTCGCCGTCATCAAGGCATCCGGCCGCGACGCGCAGGTCGCCGAGGCGCAGGCGAACGAATCGCAGGCGCGTGCGCAGTTCGCGCAGGCGCAGGCGCAGGTGACCGCCGCCGAAGCGCAGCGCCAGCAGGCGGCCGCGCAGGCGCGCGTACCGATGGCAGCCGCGATCAAGGCGCAGCAGGATCTCGCGCGCCATGAGGCGTTGCTGCGGCTCGATCCGAGCGCGGTCGCCGGGCAACAGCTCGACCAGGCACGCGCCACCGCCCGCCAGACCGCCGCCGATGCCGCCGCCGCGCGTGAGCAGATCGACACCGCCACCGCCCAGATCAGCGTTGCCCGCAAACAGGTCGGCGCAGCGAAGTCGGTGATCGACGCCCGCCGCGCACAGGTCGAGCAGGCGAAGGTCACGATCGGCGATCTCCGCCTCACCGCGCCGGTCGCGGGGCAGGTCGTCAACCGCTCGGTCAACGTCGGTTCCTACGTGGCCCCCGGTACGCAGCTGATGGCGATCGTCCCCGACACAATGTGGGTGACCGCCAACTTCAAGGAAACGCAGCTCACGTTGATGAAGATCGGCCAGCCCGTCGACATCCATGTCGACGCGTATCCCGGCGTCGACTTCAAGGGCCATGTCGACTCGATCCAGCGCGGCGCCGGCCAGGCGTTCGCGCTGCTGCCCCCGCAGAACGCCACCGGCAATTACGTGAAGGTCGTCCAGCGCGTCCCAGTGCGGATCGTGTTCGATGCCAAGAACGGCCCCGATCCGAAGCGCTATCCGATCGGCCCGGGCATGTCGGTGGTGCCGACCGTCAAGGTTCGCTGAGGTGGCCAAGGCGCCCGCTCAAAAAACTGGGGCGAAAGCCGATGCGGGCGGCGGCCATGTCTGGTCGCCGAGCCGGTCGGCGGCGGGCAAGTACAGCCCGTGGCTGATCGTCGCGATCATCTCGATTCCGACCTTCATGGAGGTGCTCGACACCTCGATCGCCAACGTCGCGCTCGATCATATCTCGGGCGGGCTGTCGATCACCACCGATCAGGCGACCTGGGTGCTGACCAGCTACCTCGTCGCCAACGCGATCGTCATCCCGATCTCGGGCTGGCTGTCCGATGCGATCGGGCGGAAACGCTACTTCCTCCTGTCGATCGCGCTGTTCACGCTCGCGTCGCTGCTCTGCGGCCTCGCGCCCAATATCGGTACGCTGGTCGTCGCGCGGGTGCTGCAAGGCATTGGCGGCGGTGGTCTCGCGCCGGTCGAACAGTCGATCCTCGCCGACACCTTCCCGCCCGAAAAGCGCGGCATGGCGTTCGCGGCCTTCGCGATCGTCGTCGTGGTGGGCCCCGTGCTCGGGCCGACGCTCGGCGGCTACATCGTCGAATATTCGAGCTGGCACTGGGTGTTCCTGATCAACGTCCCCGTCGGGATCGCCGCGTGGTTCGCGGTCGAGACCTTCGTCGACGAGCCGGCGCAAGTGAAGAAGGACCGCGACGAGCGCTTCAAGAACGGCCTGACGATCGACTATGTCGGCGTCGCGCTGGTCGCGCTGGGGCTCGGCTTCCTCGAACTCACCTTCGACCGGGGCGAGCGCGAGGATTGGTTCGCGAGCGGCTTCATCGTGATGTCGGCGATCATCGCAGCGGTGTCGCTGGTCAGCCTCGTCATCTGGGAATTGAACCACAAGGACCCGGTGATCGATCTCAAGCTGATGAAGAACCGCAATTTCGCGCTGACGATCGGCGTGATGGGCGTCACCGGCATGATCCTGTTCGGCACCACGCAGCTTATTCCGCAGATGCTGCAACAGGTGCTCGGCTACAGCTCGCTCGACGCAGGCCTCGCGCTGACCGCCGGCGGCCTCGCGACGCTCGTCATGGTGCCGTTCGCAGGGCGGCTGAGTGGGCTGGTCGACGTCCGCTTCCTGCTCTTCCCGGCCTTGCTCGTCCAGGCGTTCGCGCTGTGGAACATGAGCCACCTGACCGCCGACATCGCGTTCTCCGACGCGGCGTTCGCGCGGCTGTTCCAGGCGATGGCGCTGCCGTTCCTGTTCGTGCCGATCAACGCGATCGCCTATGTCGGGCTCAAGCAGACGCAGACCGCGCAGGCCTCCAGCCTGCTCAACGTGTCGCGCAATCTGGGTGGCACGATCGGCATCTGCTTCGCGCAGACCCAGCTCGCAGGCGGATTGCAGCGGCACCAGTCGGAACTGACGCAGACGCTCAACCCGCTCGATCCGAACTACAACGACTGGATGCAGAAGGCGGCGGGCGCGTTTGCGGGGCAGGGCGATCCGTCGACCACGCCGCTGGCGGTGCTCTACAGTCAGATGCAGCGGCAGGCGACGATGCTCGCCTTCCTCGACGTGTTCCGCGCGATGATGGTGGTCGTGCTGGTCGTCGCGCCACTGGTTCTATTCATGCGCTCCGGCAAGACCGGCAGCGCGCCCTCGGGAGGGATGCATTGATGCGTGCGCGGTTTTCGCTCGTTGGAGCAGCCCTGCTCGCGGGCTGTACGGTCGGTCCGAACTATGTGGCGCCGGAAATGCCGGTGCCGCCGGCGTTCGTCGGGCCGCAGGCTAGCGTAGGTGCGACCGTCGACCCGGCGCGCTGGTGGTCGGCGTTCGGCGATCCGCAGCTGGACGGCCTCGTCGAGCGCGCACTGAAGGGCAATCCCGACATCGCGATCGCCGCCTCGCGCGTGCGCCAAGCGCGGTTGCAGGAGATCGTCGCGCGCTCGCAAGGCCTGCCGAGCGTCAACGCCAGCGCCAGCCCGAGCCATATCGAGTTCAGCAAGAATGCCGGCCTCGCGTCGATCGCGCGCGCGTTCAGCGGCGGTACGGGCGCAGGCGGCACCGGCTCGGCCGGAGGCATCGCGCTGCCCGGCAGCGGGATCACAACCTATTCGGTCGGCTTCGATGCAAGCTGGGAACTCGACCTGTTCGGCGGCGTCCGCCGTAGCACCGAGGGCGCGCGCGCGCGCACCGAGGCGGCGATCTGGTCCAAGCGCGACGCCGCGGTGACGCTTGCCGCCGAAGTCGCACAGGCATATTTCGCGCTCCGGCTCGACCAGGCACAGCTCGCGACGATCGAAGGCGAGATCGCCAACCAGCGCCGTTCCCTGACCATCGCCGGCAACATCGCCAAGGTCGGCCTCGTCCCGCCGATCGACGTGACGCGCCAGCGGGCCTCGATAACTTCGACCGAGGCGCGTGCCGAACCGGTTCGCGCCGATGTCGACGTCCGCATGCACGCGCTCGCGATCCTGCTGGGCGAGCCGCCTGCGACGCTGATGACCGAACTCGCGGCGCCTTCGGTCGCGCCGCTCGGCGTGCCGACGATCCCCGCCGGGCTGCCCTCCGAGCTGTTGCGGCGACGTCCCGACATCCGCGCGGCCGAACGCGATCTGGCCGCGTCTACCGCCGATATCGGCGTCGCGGTGGCGGATATGTACCCGAAGTTCAGCCTGACCGGCATGAGCCAGCTCATCTCGACCGCGCTCGGCAATCTGTTCTCGGGCGACAGCCTCCAGCTGACCGCGAGCGGTGCGGCGCAGTTCCCGCTGCTCGACTGGGGCCGGCGCAAGTCGACCGTGAAGTCGCGCGAAGAAGACCGCGAGCAGGCGTATCTCCGCTATCGCTCGACCGTGTTGCAGGCGTTGCGCGACGTCGAGGACCCGCTGGCGCAGATCGCGGCCGAACGGCGTCGGAATGCAGCGTTGCAGCGGGCGGTGGTCGATGCGCAGAGCAGCGCGAAGGCGGCGGAGTCGCAGTACCGCACGGGATTCGTGGCGCAGAATACGCTGCTGGATGCCGAGACGGATGTTTTGTCGGCGAGGGAGCAGCTTGTGGCGAGCGACGCACAGTTGCGTCAGCTGACGGTAGCGCTGTTCAAGGCGCTGGGGGGCGGTTGGGAACAGGCGGAATAAGGGACACCCTCAGCCGTCCGTTATCCGCACTTCCTTGGTCTGGAGAGGTCGTGCGGCGCCCCACACGCAACCACCCCGGCGAAGGCCGGGGCCCAACTGGGGAACGTCGCTAACGACGAACTGCGCTCCGTTACCGGAACTTTTCCAATTGGGCCCCGGCCTTCGCCAGGGTGGAGTTCGGGTTTGGGCGACCTGTCAGTATCGCCGCCTTAGCGGGGCGGCACCACGGCCGCCCCCAACATCACTTCTTCTTGTTCTTCCGCGCCGCATATTTCGCGTCGCGAATCGCCTTCTTCTCGGCGTCGGTCAGCTCGACCTTGGCCTCGGCCTCGCGCTTCTTCGCAGCAGCAGCCTCGGCTTCGGCCTTCTTCGCAGCCTTGGCCTCGTCCTCGGCCGCACGCTTGGCGGCGCGCTTCTCGCGCTCGGCGAGTTCCTTGGCTTCGCGCGCGGCAAGGCGCTCGGCGACGACGGCTTCGTCGATCGGCGGCTTCGCCTTCAGCGCTTCGAGCGCCTTCTGCTTGGCGGCGGCTGCGCTGCTCGTGCGGTCCTGGAAACTGGGGTCCTTGAAAGAGGCCATTGTTGTCGAGATATCCTGTAATGATGGTCTGACCGCACGGTCGCAGGGATGCGCCAGCGGTGACTCTGGCTGCGCCTGTAAATCATCGCGCGCCGGATCGGAAGAGATGTGTTCGCGCGCCCCGATTTCAACCCTTCGCCGGGCGCGCTGTCATCGAACGGTCATATCGCAGTCATGCAAGCGTCACGCAAATCGCATCGTAACGTCACGCGCCCCGCATAGTCGCCTAATCGAGGTCGGCAGGGGGGAGCCTGAGTCGATCCATCAGATCAACGATTTCGACCGGGAGTCTCTCGAATGACCATCTTCAAGCGCACGAGTCTTGTCCTGCTGGCGGGCACTGCCTGCCTCGCACTCTCGGCCTGCGATGGCGCTGACAGTGTCGCCTCGCCGGGTGAGGGCGTGATCGTCGTTCCGGGTACGCCGACGCCGAGCCCGACCCCTTCGCCGACGCCGACGCCGACCCCGGGTACGCCCGCCACGTCGTGCCCGACCGGCACCACCGACGTCGGCGTGCTCGGCAATTACCGTTCGTGCCGCCTGCCGTCGCTGATCACCACCGCGCTCAGCCTGCCGAAGGTCGCGGGCGTCGCCTATGAGATCAACGGCCGGGTCGATGTCGGTGTCGACATCGGTGGTGCCGGCACCGTGCCGACGGGCATCCCCACTACGTTGACGATCGCGGCCGGCTCGCTGGTCTATGCGAACACCACCAACGCGGACAACGACTACATGGTCGTCAACCGCGGCTCGAAGCTGATCGCCGAGGGCACCGAGACGCAGCCGATCATCTTCACCGCACAGGCTAACCTGACCGGCGGCGTCACCGACGAATCGCAGGGCCTGTGGGGCGGCATCATCCTGGCGGGTCGCGCGCCGATCTCTAACTGCAACACCACCGTCCCCGGCGGTAACGCAGCCTGCGAGAACGTCGTCGAGGGCACCAGCACCGCATTGTACGGCGGCGCCATCCCGACCGACAACAGCGGCACCATCCGTTACGTCCAGATCCGGTATTCGGGCACCGTCATCAGCCCGAACAACGAGCTTCAGGGCCTGACGCTCGGCGGCACCGGGTCTGCGACCGTGCTCGATCACATCCAGATCCACAACAGCTCGGACGACGGCATCGAGATCTTCGGCGGCCGCAGCAACCTGCGCTATCTCGCGCTGACCGGTTCGGACGATGACGGCCTGGATACCGATGTCGGCTGGCAGGGTTTCGTGCAGTTCGTGCTCGCGATCCAGAAGCCGAACAACACGCAGACCGACAACTACTCGACCGAGATCGACTCGAACGGTTCGGAAGATGCCCTGCCGCGCCAGGCTTACAACCTTGCCAACTTCACCTTCATCCAGACCTCGACCGCGACCAACGCGGCGATCCGTCTGCGCGGTGGTGCCGATGCGACCTTCGTCAACGGCATCGTCAGCAATCCGAGCAGCGCGTGCCTGAACGTCATCGCCGGCGCCGACGCAGGCGGCAAGACGACCATCCGTCCCGCCAGCACGACACTGGAGGACAAGGGGCCGCCGGTATTCAACTCGGTCGTGTTCAGCTGCCTGACGCCGTATGCGACAACCACCGTAAACGGCGTCACCGTGACGACCGAAGAGCAGCAGGCCCTCTTCCGCGCCGGCACCAACAACACCGAGAGCGCGGCCGTCGGTTCGGCCGTCACGGGCACGTTCCTGCCGGCCGGCGTGTCGACCACGACCACCGCGTTCAACGCGGCGACGCTCAACCCATCGGGCAGCTCGTTCCTCGTGAACACGAGCTATGTCGGTGCGGTCAACGGTACCACCGACACCTGGTACCGCGGCTGGACCTGCAACTCGAACCGCGCGAGCTTCGGTACGACCAGCACCGCCTGCACCGCGCTGCCGACCAGCTGACACCGACGCAAGCCTGAGGCTGCGCGGGGGGCGGGGGCCCGCCGCGCAGCCTTTTACCTACCGAATTCCTCTTGTTGCCGGGGCAGCCATGAAGTCATCCGTTCTCGTCTCCGTCCTGCTCGCGACGACGACGCTCGTCCCGGCGCAGTCGTTCGCGCAAAGCGCTCCAGCCGGCAGCGTCGTCTCGCCACAGGCAGGCACGCCGGTCGAAGACCGTGGCAACCCGACGGCAGAGGCCGCCCAGACGCAGGAGCAGGTCGAGATCTCGACCCCCGGCGGCAATTCTGGCGGTGAAGACATCGTCGTCATCGGACGCAACGTGCCCAACGCGGTGCGCGCCACCGCCGAAGTCGTCAACGTGCTGTCGTCCGCCGATATCGCGCGAACCGGCGAAGGCGATATCGCTGGCGCTCTCCAGCGCGTGACCGGTCTGTCGGTCGTCGGCAACGGCCTCGTCTATGTCCGCGGTCTCGGCGATCGCTATTCGTCGTCGCTGCTCAACGGCTCGCCGCTGCCATCGCCGGAGCCGCTTCGCCGCGTCGTCCCGCTCGACATCTTCCCGACCAACGTGATCGCATCGGCGGTCGTCCAGAAGAGCTATTCGGTCAATTACTCGGGTGAGTTCGGCGGCGGCGTCATCAACCTGACGACCAAGGCGGTTCCGGAAAAGACGTTCTTCCAGTTCGGCGGCTCGGTCGGCGCGGACACCGTCACGACCAGCGAACTCGGCTATGTCTATGATGGCGGCAAGCACGACTGGACCGGTTTTGACAGCGGCGAGCGCAAGGTGCCTGGCTTCGTCAAGACGGCGGGCGCGGACGGCACGTCGCTGACCGGCGCGCAGATCACCGCGCTGTCGAACGCCAAGACGACCTTGCTGCAACAGAACAACCAGATCCCCGCCAATCTGTCGGGCGAGACCAGCTTCGGCACCTCGGCCGATATCGGCAGCACCCGGGTCGGCGTGATCGCCGCGGCCGGGATCAGCAACACGTGGCGGACGCGCGACACGATCCAGCAGTCGACCGACGACGTCGGCGGCATCCTCACGCGCGATTTCCGCACGGTGCTGACCGACAACCGTTCGATCGTCAACGGCCTGCTCGGCTTCGGCGCGGAGTTCGGCGAGAACAAGATCCGCTGGACCAACCTCTACATCCACGACACGCTGAAGCAGGGTCGCCTCAGCACCGGCTCGACCTCGAACATCGGCGATGTCGCCGGCATCCAGCCGTTCATCGTCCAGAACACCAGCTGGTTCGAACGCCAGTTGATGGACACGCAGCTGGTCGGCGAGTTCAAGTTCGGCGATTTCGCGCTCGATACCCGCGGCAGCTACGCCAAGACCGAGCGCAACTCGCCCTACGAGCGCCAGTTCACCTATCAATATAACGAGAACGTCGGCGACTACACGAACAACCTCAGCGGCTTGCAGAGCGCGACGGTCGCGTTCAGCGAACTCGACGAGACATTGTGGTCGGGACAGGCCAACCTCACCTGGAACGTGCCGTTCGACCGCCCGTTCGCGCTGTCGGTCGGCTATGCCTATAGCGACACCGACCGTACCTCGAGCCGCTACACCTTCCGCTACCAGACCGCGGGCAACGTGGCGCTGAACGATGCGGTCGCGCAGCAGCGGCCAGACTTCCTGCTGTCGGACTTCAATCTCCAGACCTATGGCATCGGCCTCGCGAACACCTGCGTCGCGCCGACCTGCGCGCCGACCTATGATGCGTCGCTGCGGATCCACGGTGCCTATGCCCAGGTCGAGGGCGAGATCACCGACGGCCTGCGCGCCAATGTCGGCATCCGCTACGAGGACGCACTGGAAACGGTGCTGCCGGGTGGTGGTGTCGGCGTATCGTTCGCGCAGACCAACCTCGCGCGGTCCTATTGGCTGCCGGCCGTCACGGTGACGTGGAACTTCGCGTCCGACATGCAGCTTCGCGGACATATGTCGAAGACGCTTGCCCGGCCGCAGTTCCGCGAACTCGCACCCCAGCTGTACCAGGATTTCGAGAGCGATCGCCTGTTCTTCGGCAACCCGTTCCTGACCGACTCGCAGCTGTATAACGGCGAGCTTCGCTACGAATGGTATTTCGCGCGTGATCAGAAGTTCAATCTGGCGGGCTTCTACAAGCGCATCGACAACCCGATCGAGGCGGTCGCGTTCTTCCCGGCCGGCAGCGACACGCTCCAGACCGGCTTCGCCAACGCCCCGCGCGCGGACCTGTACGGCGGCGAGGTCGAGCTTCAGAAATACATCCCGCTAGACGGCGTAGGCGGCGATTTCTTCGCGACCCGCCGCCTCGTCGCCATCGCCAACTACACCTACACGCATTCGGCGCTGAAGATCGGCGACGAGCTGATCGCCAGCCCGATCCAGTCCAACGGCACGACCGCCAGCCTTCGTCCAGCGAACGTGCTGTTCCAGGACGGCGCGGCGCTGACCGGCCAGTCGGACCATCTCGTCAATCTGCAGCTCGGGATCGAGGACAAGGCCAGCCTGTCGCAGCTGACGTTGCTGTTCAACTACGCGAGCGACCGCGTGACGAACCGCGGCCCGGTCGGCGGCGGCGGTGGCGTCCGCCTGCCCGACCTGATCGAGAAGCCCGGCATCCGCTTCGACGTCGTCGCGCGCCAGGGCATCCCGGTGGCGGGCAAGCAGATCGAGGTGAAGTTCGAGGCGCGCAACCTGACCGGCACCGGGTACCGCGAGTACCAGACCTTCTCGAACGGCAACGAAGTCGACATCAACCGCTACAAACTGGGCCGCGTCTTCACGCTGGGAGCGAGCGTGCAGTTCTAGAGGCGTTCGGGTTCCACTCTTCGATCCTCCCTCGCCAGGGGGAGGTGGCACCGAAGGTGACGGAGGGGGAGGAAACGGAACAGAGGGTTACCCTTTCCGCCCCCTCCGTCTGGCGAAGTGCCAGCCACCTCCCCCTGGCGGGGGAGGATCGAAGCACCAAGCCTCACCGCCATTCCTTCTCCCGAAACCATTTCGTGATCACGTATTTGACCCCTGCACGCACCTTCATCCCGTGATGCAGCGTCGCCGCATTCAGGCTCCCGTCCGCACGCCGGTTGTTCCACGCGAGCAGCTTGCCCGTCTCCGGTTGGACGATCTTGTCGATCGCCTTGAACCGCGTCGCGCCGCCCGCCTCGGGCTGGTTGAGATAGACCATCACGGTCCACGTCCGGTTTCCCGCGACCCCGCAATAGCGCTGGTAATCGATGCCGCTCGGCTCGAAATAATCGGTGTGTCCCTTGAACTCCTGCCCGACCGCATAGCGCTGCCCCTGCAACGGCTCGCCATGCGCAGGGTCCAGTCCGGTCAGCGCCAGGATACGACGCTCGACCTCGATCACCGCCGGATCTT
This sequence comes from Sphingomonas sp., assembly GCA_021154945.1. Lineage (GTDB taxonomy): Bacteria > Pseudomonadota > Alphaproteobacteria > Sphingomonadales > Sphingomonadaceae > Sphingomonas. Next base: position 3,388 of record JAJNQF010000126.1, on the reverse strand, counting down.
CCGCCGACAGGTCGCCCGTCTCGCTCGTCCGATAGCTCGCATCGCCGTTCGAATCGGAGATCGTCGACGGTCGCCGCACCGCATCGATCCGCTCGATCAGCGCCGCACACAGCTCTGGCGGCAGGAAATCCTTGCGCACGAACAGGTCGAGCTTCGCGCTCGGCACCCGCTGCACGCCGGGGGCGGAAAGCCGCGCGATGACCGGTTCGGGGGGCAGGCCGGAGCCGCTGGAGGGGAGATGCTCGGACATCCGCGTCTTCTGCCAACCCCGAACGCGATGCGCTACCCCATCGGAATGCGGGCAACCAACGCGCAAGCCATTGACGCGGAATTGTAACATGGCATGCCTACGCGACGAGATGCGGGAAAATGGGGTGGGTCGCGGATGCGATTGAAGCTGGACGCGCGGGCGCGCCGTATCTTGCGGCGTATGCCGGTCGTGAATGTCTATAGTGTCGTCGAACTCGCGCTGCTGGCCGGGCTGGCGGTGCAGTGCGCGCGGCTGGCCTGGACGATCGTGACGCCGATCACGCCGCTCGGCGACTGGCGTCCGGCTGCGGCGATGGTGGTCGGTTCGCCTGCCGACATCCTCCGTGGCTTCGACCCGTTCTTCCGTCTGGGCGGTGCCGGCGGCCAGCCCTCCACCGTGACGTCGCTGCAACTCACGCTGTTCGGCACGCGCATGGACGAGGCGATGGGGCGCAGCTCCGCGATCATCGCCGGCCCCGACGGCGTGCAGCAGAGCGTCGCGATCGGCGACGAGATCCAGCCCGGGGTGCGGCTCAAGGCGGTCGCGTTCGATCACGTCACGATCGACCGCGGCGGCGCCGACGAAGACCTGTTCCTCGACCAGTCCGGCGCCGTCACTCCGGTCGCGCCCGGTGCCGCTCCGGTCGGCGCGCCCACCGCGTCTTCCGGCATCCCCGCAGTCGGCATCCCGGTCGCGCAGCTCCGCAGCGAGATCGGCTTCATCCCGCGGATCGACGGCGGCCGCATCAGCGGGCTCACCGTCCGCGCGCAAGGTACCGGCAACGCCTTCCGCTCGGCCGGGCTCAAGGACGGCGACGTCGTCACCTCGATCGGCGGTCGTCCCGTCTCGGGCCCCGGCGATCTCGACCGGATCGCCAAGGATTTCGCGGGCGGCGGCAACGTCCCCATCACCGTAGAACGCGGCCAGGATACCCTGCCGCTCGCCATCACGATCGCGCCACCCAAATGAAAACGGCCACATGAAAAAACTGATCCTCGGTCCGGTCGTTGCGCTCGCGCTGGCGGCAAGCGTCCACGCACAGACCACGCTCAACGTCCGCGACGCCGATATCCGCGCGTTCATCGCCGATGCCGCCAAGGTCACCGGGCGGACCTTCATCATCGACAACCGCGTCGCGGGGAAGGTGACCGTCGTCACCGATCGCCCGCTGTCGCGCTCCGAATATTACGAGGTCTTCCTCTCGACCCTGCGCGCCAACGGCCTCGTCGCGGTGCCGACCTCGAACGGGGCGTTCCGCGTCCAGCCGCTCGACAACGCCGCTTCGCAGCCCAGCCGGATCGGCGTCGCGGGGGCCGCGCGCAACAGCTACGTCACCGAGATCGTCCGCCTTCGTGCGATCGACGCGCAGTCCGCGGTGGAGACGGTTCGCCCGCTGGTCAGCGCGCAAGGCTCGGTCAGCGCGAACCGCGGCGGCAACAGCCTCGTCGTCGTCGATTTCGCCGACAACATCCGCCGCATCCGCGAAGTCCTCCGCCGGATCGACACCGACACCTCGTCGACCCGCGTCGTCGCGCTGAAAAACGCCAGCGCCAAGGAGATCGCCACCGCGCTCCAGGGCTTGATCGGCGCGGGCACCGGGGGCGGGCAGGGCGGTGCAGCCGCGACCGGCCCTAGCGCCTCGGTCGTCGCCGTCGAAGGCTCGAACGCGGTCGCGCTTCGCGGCGATCCGACCACCGTCGCCCGCCTCGCGCAGGTCGCCGCCGACCTCGATCAGAAGGCGCGCAACGGCACCGAGATCAGGGTCGTCTTCCTCGAAAATGCCGATGCCGAGCAGTTGCTGCCGGTGCTCCAGGAACTCGTCGGCCAGACCCCGACCCAGCCCGTCCAGACTGCCTTGTCGCGCTCGAACTTCGGATCGAGCAGTACCAACGGCGCGTCCGGCGGCCAGTCGAACATGTCGCAGCCGCAGATCCCGCAGTCGGGGCCGTCACCGAGCGGCGGGGGTGGCGGCTCGGGCCAGCCCGCGATCACCGCGGCCGGCGGCAAGACCGCCGCGGTCGTGACGCGCTTCGCCGGCGCCAACGCGATCGTCATCGCCGCCCCCGCCGAGATCCAGCGTCAGCTCAACGACGTCGTCCGCCAGCTCGACACCCGCCGCGAACAGGTGCTGGTCGAGGCGATCGTCGCCGAAGTGTCGGATTCGACTGCCCGCACGCTCGGCGCGCAGTTCATCGTCGGCGACCCCAGCGGCGGCGCGTTCGGCGCGTCCACCTTCTCCAACTCCGCGCCCAACATCCTGCAGATCGCCGGCGCGATCGGCGCGACCCAGCTCAACACGTCGAGCACGACGACGGTCAACACCGACGGCAGCACGACGACGACCAACACCACCAGCGACGCCGCGAATACGCTGCAACAGTCGGCGATCAGCTCGATCCTCGCGGCAACCGGCGGTTTCGGCGGTTTCGGCGGCAAGATCGGCAGCACCTTCTTCGGCGCGATCATCAACGCGGTGAAGAGCGACACGACCTCGAACCTGCTCCAGGTCCCGCATCTCGTCACGCTCGACAACCAGGAGGCGCACAGCCTCGTCGGGCAGGAAATCCCGATCACCACGGGGCAGGCGCTCAGCACCAATTTCGACAATGCGTTCCGGACTACGCAGCGGCAGAATGTCGGTATCGAATTGACGGTGCGGCCTCAGGTGAACTCGTCGGGTACGGTTAAGTTGAACCTTCGCCTCGAGGTCAGCTCGATCGCCGGTCCGGTGTCGAGCGACAATAGCGACCTGATCCTCAACAAGCGCGAGGTCGAGACCGTCCGCACCGTGGACGACGGCCAGATCGCGGTCATCAGCGGCCTGCTCGACGACAATGAGCGCCGCACGATCGAGAAGATCCCGCTGCTCGGCGACATCCCGGTGCTCGGCCACCTGTTCACGTCGAAGGCGAAACAGCGGTCGAAGACCAATTTGATGATCTTCATCCGCCCGACGATCCTGCGCACCGCGGAGGACAGCCGCAAGCTGACCGAACAGCGCTACGGTTATGTCCGCCTGCAACAGGGCTTGCAGGAGCCGGGCGCCGAGCCGTCGATCGACCAGCTCGTCCGCGATTACATGGGTGCCGCGCCGCCGATCCCGTCCGGCCCGACCCCCGGCAGCATCGAAGACCCGCG
>JAJNQF010000108.1 GCA_021154945.1 Sphingomonas sp. | reverse complement strand
ACCGCACCGGGGTCGAGCCTGATGTCGAACGCGGTGCCGTGCGCGGTCACCGATTGCGATCCCGCGGTGACGACGAACGGGCGTCGCTGATGCTTTGCGACCTCGAACAGCGCCTGGCCGCGTTCAAGCACCAGTCGCCGCTCGGCATTGCTATAGGCGATCCGCACCCGACTGTCGGTATCGAGCGTCAACCGCGACCCGTCGGTCAACGTCACCATAAGCCGTTGCCCGGTCGCGGTGCGATACACCGGCGCTTCTGCGATCTGCGCCGCCTGTCCCGTCGTCGTCGTATCGTCGGCAAGACGTAACCAGGCGATCGGCGCGACCACCGCGGCACAGGCCGCCGCCGCCAGCATCCACGGCGCGGCGCGGCGCGGCTCGCGCGCCAGCGCGATGCGCGCCACCGCGGCGTGACGCAGCGCCAGCATCTCGGGGTGATCGGCCAGCGCGGCACTCATGGTGCGCGCCTCGGCAACCGCCGCGAACGCCGCTGCGTGCGCGGCGTGCGCCCGCCAATCTTCGAACCGAACGCGCGTAGCGTCGCTGGGATCGTCGTCGAGACGCTCGGCCCATTCGGCGGCCTCGATTATCACCGCCTCGCCCTGGTGCGGCGCGATCAAGGTCGCCAATCCTTCAGCCGCTCGGCGACATGCGCGAGTGCGCGTGCCTGATGCTTCTCGGCCGCGCGCGTCGAGATGGCCAGAGCATGTGCGACGTCGGCCATCTTAAGTCCCTCAAGCATCCGCAGCACGAACACGTCGCGCGTGCGCTCGGGCAGTTCGGCAAGCGCGTGCCGCAACGCAAGCGCGACCTGCCTGCTTGCCAAGACGCGGTCGGGCGCAAAATCCGAACCTTCGAGTGAAAAATCGTCGATCGGGTCCGACAAGCCGGCGCCACGCACCTGATCCCGGCGCGCCTGGTCCTTCAGCACATTGGCGGCTGTGACGAAGATGAAGCTGTCGCGCTGGCGGACATCGTTCGGGTCGGCGAGCCGGCTGAGCCGCAGGAAAACCTCCTGGACGAGATCGGGAACGTCGTGTTGTGCCGAGACGCGACGGTTGAAATAGCGGCTGAGTGGCCGGCTATACGCATCGACGAGCGTGCGCAGGATCGTCGTCCTGTCGCCCGACTCCGGCGCGCGTTGCCCCTCCGACCCCATGCGCGATGTCTAGAGCGTCCGCATGCGTCGTCAATCTCGCGGTCCTGAACTCACGATGGTCGCACGGCGGTCGTGCACGGCGGTCGTGATTGTCAGGCGGCCCGGCGGGTCGCGCGGCGCACCACGTCGCGATAGCCGTGCGACAACGAATCGAACCCGTCATAGAAGCCTCGCGCTTTCAGCAGGCGGTGCATCCGCGCGAGCCGGTAGGGCGGGACACCCGCCGCCACGTGATGCTCGACATGATAATTGACGTGGTTCGGGGCGACCAGCAGCCGCTCCCACCAGGATACCATCGTGGTCGCGGTGTTCATGCGCGGATCTGCATCGCCGCGATCGGGCACGACCCCATGTTCGCCGATCTGGCGGAGGCGCGCGATCACGGGATAGGCGAAGATCTGCGCGACCCACCACAGGCCGTACGCCCACCAGCCGCCCGCCAGCGCGAGCACGGTGAACAGACCGATGTGAAAGGCGACCCAGGGCCATTGCTTGGCGATCGTGAAGCGCGCGAGCGACTGGACGAGATCGCGCCAGCCGGTACGGCCGGTCACGTCGCGCATCAGCTTGCGACGCAGCGCCTGGGCGGTGATCGGATAATTGGCGACGAAGCCGAGATCGGGATCGTCGGGGGTTCCGGCATGGCGATGGTGCGCCAGATGGTAGGTGCGATAGTCCTGGAGCGACAGGTTGATCGGCGTCCCCGCGAGCCATTGCCCGACGACCTCGTTGGTGCGCCGGTCGGTGAACAGCGCGTTGTGCGCGCAATCATGCACGAGGATGCCGAGCCCGAGCTGGCGCGCGGCGATGACCGGGATCGCGGCGAGGATCGTCAGCGGGTTGGGCCAGATGATCGCGACGGCGAACGCGCCTGCGATCAACCCCCAGTTCACCGCGAACGCCCACCACGCCCGCAGATTTGATCGCCGCGTCAATGCGGCGAGTTCGTCCCTTGCAAGAAAATCGGTTACCTTCATGCTGGCGATCCTTCCGCAGCTTGAGTAACACGATAACGCAGTATGAGTCAAAAGATGTTACATGATTGGCGTGCGCCGGTGACGCCGAAGTCGCTGGCTTTGTGGTTCCTGTCCACCGCCGCGCCCGCGCCGCTGCGCGCCGGAACGCTGATCGATCGTGCCCGCATCTTCGACATCGAACCCGCTGCGGTGCGCGTCGCGCTGGGACGGCTGGTGCGGGAGGGCCTCGCCGACCAGGCCGAGAGAGGCGTCTATTCGCTGGGCCCGAACGCGGCCGCGCTGCATGCAAAGGCGCGCCAGTGGCCGCGCGTCGAGGATGGCGTGCGTCCGTGGGACGGGGCGTGGATCGTCGTGCTGACGCACCATCTGGGCCGCATCAACCGGCCGCGACTCCAGGCGGGGGAGCGGGCGTTGCGGCTTACCGGCTTCGTCGAGGCGGATACCGGCGCCTGGGTGCGGCCGGACAATCTGCGGCGCGATACGCCGTCGCTGGCCGGCGAACTCGCGGGGCTGGGGCTCGACGCGCAGGCGACCATCCTCGCCGGATGCGTCGCGCAGTCGGCGGACGATGCACGGTTCCGCGCCTTGTGGTCACCCGAACTGCTCGAGGACGGCTATCGCTTCTGGATCGGCGAGCTGGAAGCCAGCGAGGCCAGGACCGCGCGGATGCCGGTCACCGAGGCGGCGCGCGAAACCTTCCTGCTCGGGCAATCCGTCATCCGCGCGATCAACTCGGACCCGCTGCTGCCCGACGATCTCGTCGATACAGAGCTGCGCGGCACGCTCGTGAATGCGATGGTCCGCTACAACGTCATGGCCCTGCAACACTGGAGCAAGGTTGGCTGAGGCGGGCGGCCCGGCGGGCATCCATGCCGCCGAGCAGTGATGCCCCCGAACAGTGATGTTACGCCGTCGCCTGCTAGAACCGAAAGCCCAGCGTCGCCATCACGTTGCGCGGGGCGGCCATGAAGCAGTCTCCGCGCGCGAGGCAGGACGCGAAACCACGGTTGTCCAGCAGGTTGGTCGCGTTGATGGCCAGGCGCCATTTGTCCCAGCTGATCTCCGCGAGCGCATCGACCGTCGTGCGCGACGGGGTGACAACCGTGTAGAGCGTACCGGGCGCGATCGCGGGGTTCCGACCATAGGGATCGAGCGCACCGGTCGACTTGCTTTCGCCGCTATAGACCACGCCCGCGCCGAGCCTAAGCTGCGGTCCGCTGGTGTCGCCGAAGGTCTTGGTCGACCAGATCGACGCGGTGTGACGCGGCATATAGTCGAGACTGGTGTTCACCTCGGAATCGAGCTGGCTGTAGCCATAGTTCAGCAACAGCTCGAAATTGCCCGGCAGGACGCGGCTCGCCTCGAACTCGACGCCCTTGGTGGACAATTCGCCGGACTGGGTCGTCACGTTATTGGCCAGATAGAGGACGCGGTTGCGCTCCTTGATCTTGAAACCGGTCACGGTGATCAGCGTCCGGAGATCTGGCTGCCACTTCACCCCGGCCTCATATTGCGTGCCCAACTGCGGTTTGAAGGGGTCGGTCGGGACGCCGCCAGGGCCCGTCAGCCGGCCGGCGATCGGCAGGAAACTCTCAGTGTAGCTGAAGAAGGGCGAGAAGCCTGCGCCGACCTCGCCGATGATGCCGGCGCGGAAGGTGGTGGCATTGTCCTCCTGGCCCGAGGAGTTCGTCACATGGTCGCGGCGGGCGCCGACGATCACCGACACGCGGTCGAAGAAGCGGATCTGGTCCTGTACGTAGACGCCGAGCTGCTTCTGTGAATCATAGGCGAACGGGCCGCTGGGGTCGTAGGTCTGAAGCGAATCATAATCGATGTCGTAGAGATCGACCGTCTCCAGCGCCGTGGTCGCGAATCGCTTGCCGACCTTGTTCCAGCTATAGTCGAGGCCGGCCAGCAGCGTGTGCTCGATCTCTGCGCCGGTGTTGAACTTGAGCTGGACGTTGTTGTCGGTCGAGAAGACGTTCATCCGCGCATCGCTGGCCTCGGCGTACAGCCCGATGGTGCGGCCATCGCTGCCATAGACCGCGAACGGATTGATCGGGTTGGTATAGCTGTCGGCGTAATGGGTGAAATATTCGAGGTCGCTGTCGATGTATCGTGCCTTCAGGCTGATACGAATATTGTCCGAGAAGCGGTGGACCAGCGACCCGCCACCCTGGAGCGAGCGGCCGGCATAGCGGTCCCAGCCGGCCTTGCCGACGAAGGTGTAGGGATCGAGCCGCCCGCCCGGATTGTCGGGATTGGGCGCGAAGGTGCCGACGATCGGCAGGAACTGCGACGTCGAGCCGGTGTCGTCCTTCTGGTACAGGCCGGTCAGGATCAGGTCGGTATCCGGCGTCGGCTGCCAGCGGATCGACGGCGCGAACATCACGCGGTCGTCGGGCACATGATCGATGAAGGTGTCGGCGTCGCGCACGCGACCGACCGCACGGATCGCCAGCGTGTCGCTGAGCGCCAGGTTGACATCCCCCAGCGCCTCCTTGCGGTCATAGCTGCCATAGACGAGGTTCAGCTCGCCGCCGGTGCGGAACTCTGGCGTCTTGGAGACGAGATTGACGAGACCGCCGATCGAGCCCTGCCCGAACAGCACCGATGCCGGGCCACGCACGATCTCGACCCGCGAGAAATTATACGGGTCCGAGGGGATGCTGGCATAATAGGAGAAGATGTCGCGCATGCCGTCGCGGAACTGCAGCGCGCTGATGCCGCGCACGTTGAAGCCGTCGACCCGCGTATCGCGGCCATAGGGATTGGCGAGGACGCCGGCGGCATACTTTACCGTGTCGCTGATGTTGATCGCGCCCTGCGACAGATACCGGTCCGCCGGGATGATGGTCAGCGGCTGCGGCAGCTCGATCAGCGGGGTTTCGGTCTTCGTGCCGGCGATGGCGCCGGTCACCACGATGTCGTTTTCCGGCGAAACCGGCTCGGCATCCTGGGCCCAGGCCGCAGAACTGGCCAGCACGCTGGCCATACCGGCCACAACAATCAACTTCCCCATAGTCCGCCCCTTCGTCTCATTCCGGTGTGGGCGCTCATATATATCTGCGATAGATTATCAATAGCATTAAGCCTTGGTAGCGTTTCCCAGTGAAACGCGAACGCCATGCCGCCGATGCTTCGCCTGGCGAGTCTATGCCTGACTGTGCCAAGTAAGTGGTTGATCTCCCTACGTTTCAGTCTTTGGCCGCGGTATGGCAAAGTGCGGGTGACGCGCGTCCTTCGGGGGCGAGGCAGCTGGGGTGGTCGGCTCTGCCTGGTTGTCCGGGGCCCGTGACGAGCGGCACATTCGCCCCCCGGCCGTGATCATGGGGGGGCGTGTTATGAAGGCTCGCGTCGATAAAATGTCGCTAAACGCATGTGCGCTGCTTTGGCCTAGTATGGGACCGATAGACCGTGGAACAGCGGCCGATCGCGATCATGCGGCCGTGATGCTTTCGGCATGGTCTTGATCCTGACCGTCGTGCCGTTTTGCTGGGGCAGCCTGATGGATCGGACCGGCTAACGCCCGGCAATCCGCTCGACGATGAACTTGACCGCATCGCGGTCGAGGGGCGCGCGATCGATCGAATTGTGGATGCCGATACCCTCGATCAGCGCGTCGAGCGCGCGCGCCGTGAGCGGATCGAAGAAACGGCCCAGCGCATCGCGGCTGCTGTCCATCCATTGCTGCATGACGGCGCCGACTGCCGGATGACGCGCGGCAAAGGCGTATAGTTCGTAGCTCAACAACAGGGTGCGCGGTTCCGCCCAGACCTGGTTCGCGATGATGTCGACGACCGCCCAACACGCTGTCGCGCGGTCCGTCGCAGCGTCCAGGCGGGCGCGAAAGGCAGCGGAGGATTCGGCGGCCAGTTGCAGGAAGGCCGCCGTCAGCAACTCCTCCAGCGTCGCGAAATAATAGGTGACCGACCCGAGCGGCACCTGCGCAGCCTCGGCGATGCGGCGATGGGTCGTTGCCGCGGTCCCATGATCCGCAATGACCGAAAGCGTCGCATCGATGATGCGCTGCCGCCGAGCGGGATCGTTGCGCCGGGACTGTTGGGTCATCGCCTCTTTACCTCGATCTTGGCATGTGTACATATGTACATAACATTGGGGATGATTGGAAGGTAGCGGCCATGACGGAGGATCGGGTGAGCAGGCGGACAGTAATCGGTGGTGCGGCGGCGCTTGCGATCGCGGGCAATGCCAGCGTCGCGGCCGCGCAGGACTCGGCAACCGCGGCACTTGGGCGCCGCGACGGTCGCTGGCTGAATGCGCCTAAGGCCTGGAAGGTCGCGCCCAGCGGAGACCTGACGCTCGTCACCGACAAGGGCAGCGATTTCTGGCGCGAGACGCATTACGGGTTCACCCGGGACAGCGGCCATTTTCTCGGCTTCACCGCGCCTGCTGCGTTTACCGCCCAACTGCGCATCCGCGGCCAGTATCAGAAACTCTACGATCAGGCCGGCATCATGGTGCGGGTCGACGAACGACGCTGGGTCAAGGCGGGGATCGAATTGTCCGACGGGCGCGCCATGCTGAGCAGCGTGCTGACCGACGGCAAGTCCGATTGGGCAACCGGCCCCTACGAGCATGACGCGCAGGACTTCTGGATGCGTGCGACCGTGGCAAAGGGCGTCCTGCGGTTGCAGGTCTCGGCGGACGGCAAGACCTGGCCCCTAGTCAGACTGGCGCCCTTTCCGATCGCCTCCGCATATCAGGTCGGACCGATGGCCTGCACGCCCGAACGCGCCGGACTGGAGGTGCATTTCTCCGACCTGAGCATCACAGCCCCGTTGGGCAAGGACCTTCACGACCTGAGTTGATCGCGATGACGCAGAAGGAACGGATGCTGGCGGGCGAACTCTACGTCGCCGACGATCCGGAACTCGTCGCGGACGCGGCGCGCGCCGCCGCGTGGCTCGACCGCTACAACCGCGCGTCGACAGCGACCGCGGCGGAGCGTCATGCGCTGCTGGTGGAAGGGCTTGGTCACGCGGGGCGTGGTGCGACGATCCGACCGCCGTTCCACTGCGACTATGGCTATAACATTCATCTGGGCGCGGGCGTGTTTCTCAATTTCGGATGCACAGTGCTCGATGTCGTGCCCGTGCGGATCGGTGCGGGCACGCAGATCGGTCCCGGCGTGCAGATCCTCACCGCCGATCATCCGCGCGACCCGGCTCAGCGTGGCCAGATGCTCGAGTTCGGGCGGTCGGTCACCATAGGTCGAAACGTCTGGATAGGCGGCGGCGCGCTGGTCCTGCCGGGCGTCACCGTCGGCGACAACGCGATCGTCGGGGCAGGCAGTGTCGTGACGCGCGATGTTCCAGATGGCGTGACCGTCGCGGGCAATCCCGCTCGCCTGCT
>JAJNQF010000094.1 GCA_021154945.1 Sphingomonas sp. | reverse complement strand
CTCACGCATGGGCATGGCCTTCCGTCGTGGGCAGCGGGCGGCTCGCGACCGCTGCGAGGAGTTCATCGAGTGCGGCGCATTCGACGGCGTCGACCTCGTGGGGTCGGCCGGGGAAGACGTCCGAGCGCAGCCGCGCGCCGTTGCGCGCCAGCGTCGCCGCGAGGGAGAAGTACGCGTCGAGAGGTATCCAAGGATCCTCGTCCCCGCAGCTCGCGTACACGGGCAGACCGTACAAGGATCTCTCCGGCAGCACGTCGACGGGGCCACCAATCCGACAGGAGGTGAGGAGGCACAGGGCGCCCCTCCCCCCTTCGCGCCAGGGGTCGTGACGGAATACGTACTCGGCGGCGAGACAGCCGCCCTGCGAGAACCCGACGATGACCAGCGGTACGCCCGCCGCTTCGCTTCGCGCGGCCTGCACCACGCCGTCGAGGTGCGCGATCGCCGCGTCCAGCTGGGCGCGGGTCGCTTCCGTCAGTGGATCGATCGCCCGAGCGTCGTACCAGCTGTTTCCCGTCGCCTGCAGCAGATGGAAGCGTACGTTCGTGGTGGAGAGCCGGGCGGCGATCTGCGAGCGCATGTCGTCGGCGGTCTGCGTCCGCCCATGCACGATGACGCAGATCACCTCGGCAGCCGAAGCGGAAGCCCCGGCGACCGAGGATCCGCCGTGTCCTACCACGACAGCTCTTCGAGTCCCGCGCGCATCTCGGGTTCGCGGTCGGCGAACCATTCGGGGAACTGGAGCGTCTGGCCGATCTGGTCCTCCGGCTCGTCCTTGGCCCAGCCGCGGCCGTAGCTGAACGCCAGTTCGAACAGCGCCCCGCCGGGCGAACGCACGTAGCAGGACTTGAAGTAGTTGCGGTCCTTCTGTTCGGAGACGTCGGTGAAGCCGAGCCCTTCCAGATGAGCCTTCAGCGCCGACTGCCGCTCTTGCGTCACGGTGTTCACGGCGAGATGATGGATGGTGCCCCCGGCCAGGGTCCAGGTCCCCTGACGCGACTTGGGTTCGTGCAGCACTTCGATGACGCCCCCGGGGCCCGTGCTCGGAAGACCGAACATCATCGCTCCGGCTTCGGAGCCCCGAAGGTCGATCTTGAGGCCTATGGTCAGGAAGTCGTCCATCGAGCTCTTGTCGAACACGGCGATGCCGACGCCGTAGATCCCCTTGATCCCGTGATCCGCCGAGATGCCGGGAGCGACGATCGGCGAACGACCGTCCTCGATGGCCGACGTCTCCACGAGTTCGTGGGGAACGCCGCACGGGTGGAGCAGCGAGACCCGGGTCATGCCGAAGCGCTCGACGCGATGGGCGTCGACGCCCGATTCGCCAAGTCGATTGAGCCAGAAGTCCGAGCTGCCGCGGGGTATGGACAACTGGATGATCTTGGTCTGGTTGCTGCCGCGCTTTCCGTACACGCCGAGCTTGCGGAAGGGGAACGTCGTGATGACGGTGGAAGGATCTCCGGTCTCGTTCCCGTAGTACAGATGGTAGATCGGCAGCTGTCCATCGAACAGGACCGTCTTCTTGATCGACTTCAGGCCCAACAGGCCCGTGTAGAAGTCGTGATCCTCCTGTGCGCCGTCTACGCTGAGGGTGAGATGATGATATCCGTCGATAAAGGACACAGGCCTCTCCTTTGTGTTTGCGCCTGGAGTCTTTGCTCACGGCGGCGCGTTCTCTTCGAATTCGGGTCTAAGCCCGTTCGTAGATTTTGTGCATAAAGAATCGCGGCATTAGTATAACGATCCGGTATGAAGATCGAAGAACGGCACCTCGTCCAGATCGCGGCGGTGGTCCAGTGCGGCGGGGCCACCGAGGCCGCCGTCATGCTCGGCACGACCCAACCGGCGATCTCGCGCACCATATCGCAGCTCGAAGCCAGACTGGGCGACGCGTTGTTCGAGAAGGGCAGACGCCCGCTGAAGGCCACGGCCCTGGGGGCGGTGCTCGCGCTGCACGGGCGCGACATACTCGCCGCGTCGCGCCGGGCATCCGCTGCGGTCGGCACCTATCAGAACGGAACCTCCGGCCTCGTCCGCATAGGCGGCGTCCCCTATTTCATGGATGCGGTCGTGACCGGCGCCGTCGCGAAGTTCACCCGGACCAGACCCGACCTCCGGGTGGATCAGATCTACGGCAACATGCCCGAGCTGTTCTCCAAACTGCGCGACGCGGCGCTCGACCTGGTCATCGGCCCGGTCGGTTCGCTCGACATCGGACCCGACCTGCACTTCGAGGAGCTGATCCCCGCTCGCAACGTGATCGCCTGTGGTGCCGGTCATCCGCTCATGGGCAATGCACGTCCGAAGCCGACGGATCTCGCCGGGTATCCCTGGGTGGCGCCGCTGCCCGGATCGCCGCTGATGATCGATCTCGAGATGATCCTGTTCTCGCTCGGGATCGACGAACTCTCTATCCGCTACAGCGGAGGTTCGCTCATGGCGGTGGTCACCTACCTGGAGAGCACCGAGGCCCTGGCGATCCTGCCGCAGAGCGTCGTCGACGCGCTGTCGCCGCGGCCCATCGCGACGCTTCCGTTCGACATCCCCCAGTCGCCTCGCACCATCGGCCTGATCTCCCGGGCCGGGATCCCGCTCTCGCCGTCCATCCGCAAGTTCTCCGCTCATCTGGTCGCGACGCTCGGACGGAATCGGCCGCCGCCCCCACCCTGAGCCGCTCGGCGCCCTGGGACGCGGACACGGCACCGGTGGAGACGGCGGCCGGATCCTTCAGTCGCCGACCCCGAGCAGCTTGCCGGTGCCGTTGAACTTGCCGGCCTGATAGTCGCTGATCGCGACGCTGATCTCCTCGCGGGTGTTCATCACGAACGGGCCGTGCGAGACGACGGGTTCGCCGATGGGATCAGCGTGGCCGAAGAGCAGGCGTACATCGCTCCTGGCCGTGATGCCGACCACGTCGCCGTCGTCCTGCATCTCGACCAGCCGCCAGCGCTCCACGACGGTTCCGGCCACGTCGACCGTGCCGTCGACCACATAGAGGAAGACGCTGCGTCCGGCCGGTGCGGGCAGCTCGACGGTCGCTCCGGCCTGCAGATCCACCGTCGACATGAACACGCCGGTGAGCGAACTGATCGGCCCGCTCACCCCGGCGAAGCTGCCGGAGACGAGATTCATGCGCCCCCCGCCATCGGCCAACGAGATCACCGGGATCTCGTCCGCCTGCACGCCGGTGTAGCGCGGCGGTGTCATCTTCAACCGTCCCGGCAGATTCACCCACAGCTGGAGTATCTCCAGCGCACCGCCCGTCCGCTTGAACGACGGCGGCGACACCTCGGCATGGATCAGTCCCGAACCGGCGGTCATCCATTGGACGCCGCCGGCCTCGATCACGCTCTCGTGCCCGCCGGTATCGTGATGGGCGAGATTGCCGGTCAGGATGAAGGTCACGGTTTCGAAGCCGCGATGCGGATGGGGCCCGAACGGCAGACCGCCGTTACCGGGTCGATAGACCTGCGGACCATGGTGGTTGAGGAAGAGGAACGGATCGACCTGTTCGACGCCCGGCCCCGGTACGGGGCGTCGGGTCGTCAGGTCTGCGATGTCGTCCCGGATCGCGGGACGCTGGGCGGCGACGCTGCGCATCTTCATGCGACTAGGCCTTCGCGTCCGCTGCGTGACCGGCGGCCACGTGGCTTTCGATGACGGCGGCGTAGTCCGGCGTGGTCTTCGCGTAGATGCCCGCGAAGTCGCCGGCTTCGGGGATGTTCCAGGTCTTCTGGATCTCCGCGACGATGGAGTTGGTGGTGGTCGGGATCACGCCCGCCTGCGCAAGCCTTGCCACGGTCACCTGGGAAGCCGCGGTGCTGACGTCGCCCGACGCATCGATGATCGCATAGACGGTGAATCCCTCGGCCTTGGCGGCCAGCGCCGGGAACGCGACGCAGACGCTCGTCCACACTCCTGCGATGAGGACGGTACGGCGACCGGTGGCGCGCACCGCGGCCGCGAAGGCGGGAGCGTCCCATGCGTTCACCTCTCCGTTGCGCGGCACGAACGTGGCGTCCGGCAGTATCCGCGCGATCTCGGGCATGAGCGGTCCGTTCGGGCCGTCGGGCGCCGAGGCGGTGGTGATCACCGGCAGATCCATGATCTTCGCCATCGTCGCGAGCGCAGCGGCGTTCGTTCGCAGTTCGTGGACGGAGATGTCCTTGACGGTCTGGAACAGGCCGCTCTGATGATCGACCAGCAGAAGAACGGTGTCGTTCGGATCTATGAAAACGGCCATGTCTGACTCCTGATGCGGATTGATTCCGCATCCTGTCCGAAATATGCGCGTGACGGTCCGCAACGACAATTCGCTGTATTGACGACGCCGCGTTCGCTAATCGGAAACGATGAAGCCTACCGTGCTGGAACTCGAGGCGATGGTGCGGATCGTCGACTGCGGCAGCATCACGGCCGCCGCCGCCCGGCTTCGCGTCCCCAAGTCGGTCGTCAGCAAACGGCTCGCCGCGTTGGAGGCGAAGCTCGGCGCCAGTCTGTTCCGTCGAGCGGGACGGAGCATGACGCCCACCGACGCCGGCCTGCATACCTATGAGAGGGCCGTGCTCCTCCTCCCTCAGTTCGATGCTCTGGTGGAGGAGGTCGCGGCCCAGTCGGGCGACCTGCGAGGGCTGATCCAGGTCGCGGCGCCGCTGAGCTTCGGCAACCGCCACCTCAGTGCGCTCATCGTGGACTTCATGCAGCGGCACCCCGCGATCGAAGTCCGCCTGGATCTGGACGATCGGCACGTCGACATCGCCAGCGGTCGGTACGACGTGGCGTTTCGCATCGGCAGACTGGAGGACAGCGCACTCAGGGCGAAGCGCATCGCGAGCAGCCGGCGTGGCATCTTCTGCAGCCCGGAATACGCTTCCGCTCATGGCGTGCCCACGACCATCGAAGCGCTGGAGAGCCACAGCTGCCTCGGATACGACAACGCTTCGTCGCGTCACATCTGGCGGTTCGAGCCTGAAGCGGGTGGCGCGCAGCGTGCCCTGTCGCTGCCGGCACGCTTCATCACCAACAGCGGCGAGGCCCTGCTCGACGCGGCCGTGGCCGGTCTGGGACTGGCGGCGCTGCCGAGGTTCATCGCCGTCGACATGCGGATCGGGGGAAGGCTGATAGAAGTGGAGCTGGACGGTTGGACGATGGTGCCCGACACCATCTACGCCATCTACGCTGAGACGTTCAGGCTTCCGCTCCGCGTCCGCTCGCTGATCGACCACGTGTCAGACGCCCTTCGTGACGAGGACGCGGGGTACGGGACCACGCAGGACCGGAACTGATCGTGCGGTGGGCGTCGGGCGGCGGCCGTCGGCCGCCTCACGGGTCCCGCGCCGTGATCGATCCCCTCGCCCGGATGGCCGAATGCATCGAGGAACGGCTGCTGCTCGCCGAACAGCGGCCGCCCGGACGTTCGCGGTATGCTACCGGATCGAACAGTCGATCTTAGTCGACGCCGTCGGACTGCGACCGATGTTGGTCTCCCATGACCGCGATATGACGACCTTGCCGCCGCGGTTGAAAATGATCGTCGTGGTCTGCGACCCGCCGCCCGGATTCGAGCCGCCCGTCACGATGCCGGACGTCACGGTCTGGCCGACCGGGCACGTCTGGTTCTCCGCCTGCAGCAGGGGGCGGATCGCCCGGTAGGCGACGGAGGCCTGCCGCTGCGTCAGCCTTACGGGCAGGTCGCCGACCGCGAAGGCCGGGGCGGCCAGCATGAACGTCAGCCCGGCAGCGCAGGCGAAGGAGATTGATTTAGAAAGCATTTTTCTTCCAGACAATGATATAACGTGTCGTCGCTTCGTAGCTCGTGCCCAGCCGGTTGTGAATACCGGCCGACGGAACGGCGGCTCCGCAAAGGATGCTTCCTGCGCGTCTCTCCGGACCGGTCGGGGGAATGATCGACCGCGACGGACGCTGCCGTTCACGGGGGATCCGACCCGTTCCCTCCTATGGACGCGTCGCGTCCGCAGGCGAATCGGATGCCGTGGCGTTCGCACGCACGGCCCATTCGGAAGCGGCCCGGTTCGCCGAGTTTCCGGCGACGACCAGCGTCGTGCCCATGTGCTCCGCGGAAGCGGACCAGCTGCCGGGCGACGTCTCTTCGATATCCACCATCACATGCCTTCCGTTGACTGAAACTCGTCGCTGCATCGTGCTCCACCCCGTTATCACCCTGACGTAGCGTGATTTTTCCGGGAAAACCATCTGCGCGGTCGGAGACCTGATCGTATGCGGACGCTTGATCCGCTCTCCGCATTGGGGCCGGACCCCGCTTTTCGCAGCACGCCAAAAACGCAACGCAGAGTTTCGAACTGGGCGTTTGCGCTGCGTGGGCCGCCGGAGCATCCGTCCCCCGCCTTTGAGGCACCTCCCCTGAAACTGGGCCGGTTCGTACCGGCCGCTTTTTCCCGCCGCTCTGCCGGTGGCTGCCGGCGAAAGGGGGAGCGCCGCGTCCTGCGCCGGCATGGGACACGGGCGTTAGCCGACAATGGATCCTCGCGTCCCTGTCCTACCCGTCAGAGATCGGAAAGGCCCGGAGCGTCCACGTCCTCGGCGCCCAGGTCTACGAATTGGCGACGCAGCCACGACGCGGCGGGTCCGGGCGGCGTATCTCGACGCCACACGCTGGCGAGGCGGTAGATGCCGCCCCGGTGGTCGGGCATGTCGAGCCGAAGCAAGGCTCCGCTCGCAAGATCGGCTTCGATCATCGGGATCGGCATGTTGCCCCATCCTATCCCCTCCCGGAGCAGCGAGTGCTTTGCACCGAGGTCGGCGATGCGCCACGTTCGGTCGCTCAGGACCGAGAAGTCGCGTCCGTCGGTGAACTTCGATCGATCCGAGAGGACCAGCTGGACGTGCTGACGCCCCTCGCCCGGCGGAATCCGTGCCATCCGCGCCATGACGTGGTTCGGAGCAGCGACCGGAACCATCGCGACTGAACCGGCCGCCACGCAGTCGATGCCGTCGACGTGGGTCGGCAGCGGACCCGACACGCCAAGCACGGCCTGCCCAGCCTGCACCAGGGCGGTGACCCCGCCCAACGCCTCGACGTGGAGCCGAAGGGCGACGGTCGGGAACTCCAGAGCGAACGTCCGGAGCACACGACCCAGGCGCGCGGCCGGAAGCATGACGTCGACCGCGAGGTTCACCTCCCCCTCCAGGCCGTCCAGAAGACCCTTCACCTTGGCCCGAAGGCCGTCGAAGCCGTGACCGATAGCTCTCGCCTCGGATAGCAGGGCACGCCCTTCGACCGTCAGCGTCGGCTTGCGGGTACCCGATCGCTCGAAGAGGGTCACGCCGAGCTGCGCCTCGAGATTGGCGACGCCGTAGCTGACCACGGAGACCGCCCGCCCGAGCTGACGCGCGGCACCGGCGAAGCTGCCGGTGTCGACGACCGCCAGATATATGCGGAGCTGATCGAAGGTGGGGACGCCAGGACTGCTCATCGTTCGACCCCAAGGAATTCGGCCACCTTCTTTTCCATTTCATAGAATAATTCAATGGACATTATCGGGCTCCGATCGGGGGAGCGCCGGATCTAGGAGAGGCTCATCGAATCCGATCGGAGATTGAGATGCGCAACTACCCGGAGCTGACCGACATCGAGTGGCAGGCGGTGTCGATCGCCCTCTCCGACGCTGGACGCCATGGCTGCACATCCGAAGAACCTACGGGTCGGTTCGGCGGATTCCTGCGCCGAGTCTTCGGCCGGGAGCGCGCGCAGGCTCTTGCGGATCCCAGACTGGAGGCGATCCGCGGCTTCGTATGCGAAGCGCGTCTCAGTCGCCGCCTTCCGGAGCGGCGGGTCCAGAGCCTCCTGGCATCCGGCTTCAGCCGCGACCAGATCATCGCCCTCGCGATGCTGGCCGCCTGAGTCCGCCCTCCGGGGATCGTTACGTCACGAAGTGACGGCCTTCCTCAAGAACCGGCGTAGCAGGACGGGGAAGCTCGATCCGAACCGCCAGCCGGTCGTTCAACGACCACCGCACGTCGGCACTCGGGATCGTGGCGGTCCTGCTCCGACCGGGGGCCCTCATGATGAAGACGATCAGCGGAGCCGCGATGCTTCGCCTCTTCCGAAAAGCCGATCGCCGGTCACGGAGTCTTCAAGCCTCGAGGTCCTGGTCGACGATCAACGCAGACGTGACGGCTTGAAGCTCCCGGCCGTCATCAGATCCTCGATGTTCAGTATCCTTACCGATCGACCTTTCCGAGCGATCAGACCTTCGGTCTCCAGCGACTTCAGCTTGCGGTTCACGTGCACCGAGGTCAGCCCCGTGACGGCTCCGAGCTGTTCCTGCGTCAACGGCACATCGAAGGCGCCATCGGATACGAGACCTCGCTCACCCATCCGCTCCGCGTGACTGCACAGGAAGTAGGCGATCCTGGATCGTGCATCGCGGCACGCCACGTTCAGAAGCCATTCGCGACCGATGCAGGCATCGACCAGGGACATCCTCAGGATGGCGTACGCCACCGCCCGACTGTCCTCGGTCAAGGAGAGGAAGTCCGATTTAGGAACCGACGCCACCTCGGCCCCCGCCAACGCCACGACGTCGGAATCGTACGCCGCCAGATACATCGAGGGAAGGTTCAACGGGTCGCCCTGCAGATTCAAGGCGGAGATCTGATCACCGCCGTCGTTCGAGCCCTTCTGCCTCAGGGCGAATCCCCCCGTCAGAACGAGGAGGGATCCTCCGACGTCGCCTTCGCGCGCGAGATGGGTCTGCCTGTCGATGCGTTCGACGACCGTTGGAAGCTCGAGGATCGACTTGCGATTGCCGGTGCTCAACGGACCGTATCTCGCGAGCTGTTCTATGAAGCTTGAAAGAGGATGCGGCATGGGTCTTCCTCGACGAAGCAAGGGAGGGGATGGGCGCTGCCTCGTCACGACATGGCCTCTCGAGGTGCGACGCGGAGCATCGATCCGTGTTCCTCGCCACGAGATAGATCGTCGTCAGTGTTCGACAAGACGGGGCGCCGCTCGACGGTCCTGATCGACGCTCGTCGCCGGCCCCGCCATCCGATCGCGTCCTTCGAGGAGGCATGGCACGCCGCGATCAAGGCACCCGAAAGAGCGGCGGCGCGTCCCTGCTCCAGGGTCCCAGATCGCGCGACGCCATGGTCGGTACGGTGCGGGCGGGTAAGGTCGATGCTCACACGCGCCCCGCCGGCGGCGAACCGGCCCGGCGGCGAATGGCAATCGTCCCGCCCGGCGCTACGGCCGGGCGGGCGAAAGCGGGCGTGGTCCCGCCCCATCATGCGGCTCGTAGGTCCGCGGCGACGCGATTCTACCCGGCCCTGGTGGCACGGATCGTGACGTTCACCTTCACGTTGGCGGCGACCGCGTCGGCGGTGCTGAACTGCCCCTGCCCGACGCCGAACATGCGACGGTCTATGCTGATGGTGCCGCGCATCTGCGCGACGTTCCCGTTCACCGACAGCTGGAACGGCATCACCACCGGCCTGCTGGAGTTGCGGATGGTCAGGGTTCCGATCGCCTGGAACCGGCCGTTGCCGAGGCTCTTGAACTGCTTGGCGGTGAAGGTCGCACGTGGGAACGCGCGGACGTTGAACCAGTCCGGCGTAGGCAGGGCCTCGTCGCGGGTCTGATCTCCGGTAGCGGCCGAGCCGGTGTCGATGGCGGCCGCCACGCTGGAACCCGCGAGGTTGGCCGGATCGAAGGCGATCCGCGCGTTGAAGCGACGGAAGCTGCCGTTGATCGGCTGACCGTTCATGCTCGCCTGGAAGGTGACCTGCGAATGAGCCTTGTCGACCGTCCACTGAGGGGCGGGGGCGGCGAGAGCCGGAGCGGCGATCACGACGGCGATCGGTAGAAGGTGGCGCATTGATCAGGACTCCTGGGGCGTGTCGGAGGTGGAACGGAAGGACGGGAGCATCCGCGCGAGCACGCCGTCGCGTACGACGAACTGGTGCTTCAGGGCGGCACCGACGTGCAGAGCGATCAGCGCGGCGCCCCCGTACGCGAGGTACAGGTGGATGTTGCCGCTGGCCGCCTCGACGGCGGACTTCGATGCCGGGGCCAGCTGATGGAGGAAGGCGATGTGGGGCCAGGGGACGTAGTGCCAGAGCAGCGTCGGGATGTTCCACGGGCTGACCGACACCATGGCCCAGCCGGTCAGCGGCATGCCGATCATCATGACGTAGAAGAAGAAGTGCGTCGCATGCGCCGCTCCGCGCTCCCACGGTCGCATACCGGCGGGCAGAGGCGGAGCACCATGCCCCAGTCGCCATGCCAGACGCGCGACGCTTAGTACGAGGACGGTGATCCCCATCGACTTGTGAAGCTGGAAGAGCTCGAACTGCGCCATTCCCTTGAGGAAGCCCATCCGCCAGCCGAGCACGAGGTTGGCGAGGACTAGGACGGCGATCGTCCAGTGGAACAGGATCGCTATGGCGGAGTATCTGGACGGGGCGCGCATGGCGTCTCCTGACAGGTATCGCTCCGCGCCAGGGAGGGCGGCGCGAAGCGATGGAAGGCGGCGTCCGCGAGCGGCGGACGCCAAACCGGTTCAGTTCGACTTCTTCTCGAACGCCGAAGTGATCGTCAGCGTCGTCTCGTCGCTCACGAGCGGAGCGTACTTGCTGACGCCGAACTCGGTACGCCGGACGACTCCGCTTGCCTTGAAGCCGAGCGTGTAGGCCTTGCTGAGGGGATTCACCGCCGAGGCGTTGAAGGTCGCATTGAGCGTGATGGGACGCGTGACGCCGTGCATCGTCAGGTTGCCGGTGATGGCAGCGGCGTTGGCACCGGTCCGTACGACCCTGGTCGATACGAAGCGGATGGTGGGGAAGCGGCCGGCATCGAACCAGTCGGCACCGACCAGCTCCTTGTCGAGCGTCGCGTTGGTCGTGGACACCGATGCCACCGGAAGCGTGACCTCGACCTTCGCGTTCGCGATGTCGCGCGGATCGATCGTCAACGAACCGGTCGCGCCCGGGAACGTGCCGAAATAGTCGTTGATGCCGAAGTGGTTGACGCTGAACTGGACGAGCGTGTGCGTACTTTCGATGGCGTAGGTGCCGGCCTGGACCGCCGCGGGATCGTGGTTCGCCTGTGCGACGATGGGGGCGGAAGCGGCGAGCACGGCGAAGCCCGCTGCGATCTTGAACAATGTGTGCATGGATTTCCTCCGATGTCGGGATGTCGATCTTGATGTCGGCGTCATGCGGCCGACGCCGCGGGTTCAGTCGAAGAGCTTTGCTGCGGTCCTGGCGATCAGCTCGCCCTGATGACGCGCGCCCTCCAACTCGATCTCGCTCGGCTGACGGCTGCCGTCGCCACCGGTGATCGTCGTCGCGCCGTACGGGGAACCGCCGACGACCTCGTCGAGGGTCATCTGGCCCTGGTGGCTGTAGGGCAGTCCGACGACGACCAGTCCGAGATGCATGAGGTTCGTGATGATGGAGAAGAGCGTCGTCTCCTGGCCGCCGTGCTGCGAAGCGGTCGAGGTGAAGGCGCCGCCGACCTTCCCGTTCAGCGCGCCGCGCGCCCACAGGCCTCCGGTCTGATCGAGGAACGCCGCCATCTGGGACGTGATGCGGCCGTAGCGCGTGCCGGTGCCGATCACGATCGCGTCGTAATCCTCGAGGTCGGACACCCGTGCGATGGGAGCCGCCTGATCGAGCTTGAAGTGGTTCGAGCGGGCGATGTCCTCGGGGACCGTCTCGGGAACACGCTTCACGTCCGCCACCGCCCCGGTCGAACGGGCACCCTCGGCGATCGCATCGGCGAGCGTCTCGGTATGACCATAGGTGGAATAGTAAAGAACCAGTACTTTAGCCATGCGAAGTCTCCCGCCGCGTCGTTTCGATATCAGCGGACCTCCAGTGACCACGGACGGAGAGTTCGAGTAGTCGGATAAAACCAACCGAACTATTCCAGTAAATAGAACAGTTCCACGTCAGCTCGCGGTGAACGGAATGGATTCCGCAAGGTCTTCTATTCTCGGATATCCAGCGGCGGCCAACGGCGACAGGGGTCGATGTCGGTCCGGGCGATGCGCCGCCGTACCTGGACGCCATCTCGGCTGGGCACGATCAGGGCTGCCGCCTCGCGCCGGAGGCATTCCGGGGAATGGCAGGATCATGAACTTTTCATCATGAACTTTTTGTCATGTTGGGTATACGCGACCCGTACGAATAAGGAATGACCCAGATGGCCGGTACGATCGAAACGACGAAGCAGCCGACTCCCGACGAGGCGTTGCAGAAGCTGAAGGACGGCAACGCAGCCTTCGTCGCAGACAAACCCACTCCCAACGACATATCGCACGATCGAAGGCTGGCGCTGGCGAAATCCCAGCATCCCTACGTGACGCTGGTCGGATGCTCCGATTCGCGGGTGGGGCCCGAACTGCTGTTCGGAACCGGTTTGGGCGACATGTTCATCGTCCGCACCGCGGGCAACAACGTTGATATCGCCGGTATGGGGTCCATTGAGTACTCCGTCGTCGCGCTCAGCGTGCCACTCGTGGTCGTGCTGGGTCATGAGGCGTGCGGGGCGGTCGTGGCAGCGACCGATGTGGTCACGAAGGATACGCGCTTTCCCGGAAGCATCGGTCCGATGATCGCGCCGATCATACCTTCCGTCCTTGCCATGCAGCGGATCGGCGAAGGCGACCTGGTCGAGCGGTCGGTCGAAGAGAACGTTCGCCGCGTGGTCGATCGGCTGCGGAACTATGAGGCGGTGCTGGAGGAGGCGCAGGAGGCGGGTAGACTGAAGATCGTCGGTGCGGTCTACAGCCTCTCGACCGGCGAGGTTCGCTGGCTCTGAGACCCTGGACCAAACTCCGTCGGCCCATCTGCATGCTCTGTCCTTTGCGCGGTCGAACGTCGTGAGGGAACCTGCCGGCGCGCGGCTTCTGATCGATCTCCGGGACCCCGACCATCCCGGTCGGGAGGCTGCGCCCGATCGGCTCACGCGGTGCAACGTCACGAACGGACTTGCCCGCGTTCACCGCCGTCGTTTTCAACCGGTCCTAGGTGCCTGACATCTGCCGGTGACCCGAGGTCTCGGTGGGATGCGCTGGAGGTCCCCGTCCGTCATCGCCTGGACGCGACGTGGAGCGGGCCCTCGTCCTGCTCTAACCCGCCGAAGACAAGACGCAGTATACCAGCACCGGGACACCAACCAGAACAATCAGCAGCAACAGGTTGAGCTCCATGAGTCGGCTCAGCCAATGTTCGTCTTGACTCTGGCGATCTTCGACATCGGCCTTCGAGTGGTCCTCCACGATCTCCAGATCGAATCTATTCGAGAAGAAGCCTTGTGGTCTCATCCGCAGGAAAGGCTGAGGTGCAGGACTTGCGACTTGACGCTGACGGTCATCCTGACACGAATCGTCGGACTTCGAGACTTGGTTTTCCACCGCATGGTTTCCACTTATTCGAGATCAAGGGCGCGCAGAACGCGTCCCGAAGGTCAGATCGAATAGAGCCCGAACTCGAACGGCCGCAGCCGCGAGTTCGGGCTAGCCGCGTGCGGCGAGTTGGCCGGCGTGGTCGCGGAAACGCTTATGTGTCGCAGGAGCGTACATGCCCGTTACATTGGGGACCCGTGAGCTGATGTCAACCGGTGCGAATCCGTTCGCGATCCTATTGACCTCCACCGCCGAAAGCCT
>JAJNQF010000072.1 GCA_021154945.1 Sphingomonas sp. | reverse complement strand
CCGCCATGAACATCTCGGGCGGAAGCGCCATCAGCGACTCCGCGCCCCCCTCGATCTTCCGACGCAGCGCGCCGGCATCCGGCAGGATCCGCTCGGCATAGAAGCGTGCGGTGACCAGCTTGGCGTCGAGAAACGCAGCCTCGCCCTCGCCCGCCGCCTTCAGCTTGGTCGCCGCGACCGCCATCCGCAGCCACATGACGCCGACCGCTACGATCCCCATCAGGTGCATGTAGCTGACCGCGCCGGCACCGACGTTCTCAGGGTTCTTCATGCCGTTCGCCATGAACCACATCGTCGCCGCCTGAAGCTGGCCGTTTGCCTTCTCCAGCGCCTCGGCGAACGCCGCCGTCGCCGGATCGCCCTTCGCCGCCGCGACGTCGTCCGCCACCAGCTTGAAGAACGCCTGGATCCCGCGACCGCCATTCTGCGCGAGCTTGCGCCCGACCAGATCCATCGCCTGCACACCGTTGGTGCCCTCGTAGATCATCGCGATCCGCGCATCGCGGACATACTGCTCCATGCCCCATTCGGCGATGTAGCCGTGGCCGCCATAGACCTGCTGCGCGTTGGTCGCGATCGCATAGCCCATGTCGGTGCCGTAACCCTTGATGACCGGGGTCAGCAGCGAGATCAGGTCGCCGGCGAGCTGACGCTCTTCCTCGCTCTCGGCGTTGTGCTCGAGATCGGCTTGGAGCGCGGTCCACAGGATCAGCGCGCGCAGACCCTCAGTCAGCGACTTGCCCTCCATCAGCATGCGGCGGATGTCGGGGTGCACAAACAGCGTGTCCGCCTTCTCCTGCGGCTCCTTCGGCCCGGTCAGGGCACGACCCTGGCGACGATCCTGCGCATACTGAACCGCGTTCTGGTACGCGACCTCGGCCACGCCCAGCCCCTGAAGCCCGACGCCGAGGCGCGCGGCGTTCATCATGATGAACATCGCCGCGAGGCCCTTCATCTCCTCGCCGACCAGCCAGCCGGTCGCCGAATCATAGTTCATCACGCAGGTCGAATTTGCGTGGATGCCCATCTTGTGCTCGATCGAGCCGCAGGTGACGCCGTTGCGCGCGCCGAGCGACCCATCCTCGTTCACCATGACCTTCGGCACTACGAACAGCGAAATGCCCTTCGAGCTGTCCGGCGCGCCCGGCGTCTTGGCCAGCACGAGGTGGATGATGTTCTCGGTCAGATCATGCTCGCCCGAAGAGATGAAAATCTTGGTGCCGGTGATCGCGTACGAGCCATCAGCCTGCGGCTCGGCTTTGGTGCGGATCAGGCCGAGATCGGTGCCGCACTGCGGCTCGGTCAGGTTCATCGTCCCGCCCCATTCGCCGGACACCATCTTGGGCACGTACATCGCCTTCTGCGCGTCTGAACCCTTGGCGATCAGCGCGGCGATCGCGCCGTGCGTGAGCCCTGGATACATCGCGAACGCCATGTTCGACGAGATCATGTATTCCTGGAACGCGGTCGACACGACGTGCGGCATCCCCTGCCCGCCATACTCCGGCTGGTTGCCGAGCGTCGCCCAGCCGCTCTCGACATACTGCTTGTACGCCTCCTTGAAGCCGTCCGGCGTCGTTACCGAGCCGTCCTCATGCCGCGTGCAACCCTGCTGATCGCCCGACAGGTTCAGCGGGAACAGGACTTCGGCGACGAACTTGCCGCCCTCTTCGAGCACCGCGTCGACGACGTCAGGCGAGGCCGCATCGAAGCCGGGGAGATTGGAATAGCGTGGCAGGCCAACGACATGCTCGAGGACGAAACGCGTGTCGCGGACGGGGGGCGTATACTGGGGCATGGTTTATCCTTGCGGGGTGTCTTGGGCGCGGCTGGCTTCGAGAAGGGCCACGAAACTGGTGAGTTCATCGATGGCGAGATCGATGTCGCGCTTCTGCGCGGTCAGCAGCGCGATCCGGGCTTGGCTGCGCTCGATCACGACCTGGCGCTGCGCACGGCGACCGTCCCCGAGATCGTAGAGATCGATCATCTCGCGAATCTCGCCGAGGCTGAACCCGACGCGCTTGCCGCGCAGGATCCACGCGAGACGCGCGCGGTCGCGGTGCGAATAGATGCGCTGCGTGCCGCGACGCTCGGGCGCGATCAGCCCCTCGTCCTCGTAGAAGCGCAGCGCGCGCGCAGTCACGTCGAACTCGGCCGACAGGTCGGAGATCGTGAAGCTCTCACGGTCGTGCCGCGGTTCGATTACCGCGTAGGACTCGGGAGAAACCGGGGAAGGAGATGCTCGTGTCGCCATCCCCGAACAAATAACTCTCGTTTACGTCAACGTCAATTAGCGCAAAGCAACTTCCCGGCAGATGATTGCCCACCCGTTGAGCGCAACGTCGAAGCCTCCGAGCGCGATTCGCTGATCCGATCGACGGTCAGCGCAGCGAGCGAGGCACGGCCGGTGCAGAGCGACTCGCAGGCCTCGGGCATTTCGGCTGGGAAGACGATTCGGTCTCCGTCAAACTTCGCGTCGAATTTGCACGTGCCGAACACGACCTTGAGTGCGTCGCCCGAGCGCTCGACCGTGCCCGACGCGGTACAGCCCTGTGCCTCGCCATAATCGACGCTGACCCCGATCCGGGCAATCTTGTCCGTCCCGACGACGCAGACCCGGTCGGTATCGCGCGCCCAGGATCCTTGCAGCGGCGCGTTCGGATCCGGCACGATCCCCGCCGTCTCGGCCGCCGCCTCCAGCCGAGCCCCCGCGCTGTCCGCCACGACATTGGACGGCTCTCGCCCACATCCGCCCAACACTAAAGCGAGCAGCAGCGCCCGCCTCATCCAGCTGGCACCAGCTTATCTCCATCGATCCGCCGGAAGAAACAGGTGCGTTCACCGGTATGGCACGCCGGGCCCGCGGCATCGGCGATCACCCACACCGCATCCTGATCGCAATCGATCCGCAGCTCGGCGACGCGCAACACGTTCCCAGACGTCTCGCCCTTCTTCCACAGCTTCTCGCGACTCCGCGACCAGAAATGCGCCTCGCCGGTTGCCTGCGTCTGCGCCAGCGCCTCCGCATTCATATGCGCGACCATCAGCACGTCGCCCGACACGCGGTCGGTGACGACCGCGGTCAGAAGCCCGGCGGAATCGAATTTCGGATCGAGCGTCAGGCCCGTGTCGCGGCTGTGTGTCATGCCCCGGATATACCCGAAACCCGGCGCGATGCGACCAGCGGCACGCAATGTTATTACAAACAGGCGACAAGCCCGCCAACCGCTCGTATAGGGCAGCTTCCGCACGACGTGAGATCCGGCATGCAGACGACCAATCCTTTCGATGACGACAAACTCCGCGAAGAATGCGGGGTGTTCGGCGTCTCCGCCACCGATGGCGCGGCCGCGCTCGTAGCCCTGGGGCTGCACGCGCTGCAGCACC
>JAJNQF010000070.1 GCA_021154945.1 Sphingomonas sp. | reverse complement strand
GACCCGTCACGAGCAGCGCGACCGCGAGATAGGCGGGGATCGCGAGCACCGCGATGAAGAAGAGCTTGACCGAATACAGCGCCATTACCGCGAGGAAGACGACCGCGAACACAGGGTCGATCAGCACCGTCAGCGAGGCGTTGGTGAGGAATTCGCGGATCGTCTCGAGCTGGCGGACGCGCATCGCCGTATCGCCGACGCGACGCGATTCGAAATAGCTGAGCGGCAGCCGCAGCAGATGGCGGAACAGCCGCGCGCCCAGCTCGACGTCGATCTTCTGGCTCGTTTCCGAATACAGCCGGGTACGCAGCCAGCCGAACGCGGTCTCCCAGAACGACACCGCGACGAACCCGAT
The DNA here is from genome assembly GCA_021154945.1 of Sphingomonas sp. Lineage (GTDB taxonomy): Bacteria > Pseudomonadota > Alphaproteobacteria > Sphingomonadales > Sphingomonadaceae > Sphingomonas. Next base: position 19,021 of record JAJNQF010000070.1, on the reverse strand, counting down.
CGTCAGCACCGACAGCGTCGACAGCGTCCCGTGCACCAGCACCTTGTCCACCACGCTCTGGAAGAACAACGGCGCGGCGAGCCCGAGCAGGTTCAGCGCCAGTGTGATCAGCAGCACCTCGCCGATCAGCCGGCGATAGCGCACGATCTGCGGGATGAACCACGAGAAATCGAACCCCTTGCTCGCGAGCGCCGCGCTCTCGCGCGTCGTGACCAGCACGAGCGTGCCCGACCAGAGCGTCTGGAGCGTCGCCAGGTCGACCTTGGCGACCGGCTGGTGCGCGCGCTGGATCAGTACCTCGTCGCCCTGCATCCGGCCGATCAGGAACCAGCCCTCGGGCCCGTCCGCCAGCGCCGGCAGCGGCAGGCGGGCGAGATCCTCGGGCTTGGCGGTTCGCGACTTGGCGCGCACGCCGTCGATGCCGCCCGCCAGCCGCACGATCGCATCGGCGTCGAGCGAGTGGAAATGGCCCAGACCGTGGCGCAACTGATCGGCATCGACCGCGATGCGGTGGATCGCCAGCAACGCGGTCAGCGCCACCAGGCCGCTATCGTCCTGGATCACCTGATGCTTCATGCGCCGGGCCGATCTGCGGCACGGGCGGTTCGCACACGGGCGGCGGGAACACGGACTGGGGTCATAACATCTTCCACAAAACCGATTCGGTGTGGTTAACGTTACGGCCAAAATCCTAAGCGGATGTTGCGATGCAGCGCGCTTCACCGCTTAAACCGGTACGCGCGCCGCAAAGCGTCAGCCGAATGCGTAAACGCCGCTGTTAGCCGAGGTCTGCACCAGTCGGTGCGCCGCCGCCCCGGTCAGCGTGATCGTCGCACCCTGATCGTATTTCACGGTCAGGTCGCTGCCCGATATCTCCATCATCGGCTGGTATCCCGACTTCGCGAACGCCGAGAGATCGAGCAGATCGTGGCCCGCACCGAAGTCCGCGATCGTCGCCGACGTACCCAGCGTGACGAGGAAACGATCGTCGCCGCCACCGCCGGCAACGGTCGCACCGCTGCGGTCGACCAGCAGCAGTTCGTCCGCCACCGAGCCGGTGACCCCGCCCGCGCCGCCGACCAGGATCGCGTCATAGCCGCTCGCCGCGTTCCGGACATCGGCGATCGCATGGCCCGCGGTCGTAAAGCTCTCGGTCGTCGCGACGCCCGCGGCGGTGGTCGTCGTACGGCCCGTCATCACGCCCGCAGTGTAGCTGCGAACGACGCTGCCACCGCCGGCAAGCTCGGTCTTGCTGGAGGAGAGCTGATCCTTCGCGGTATCGAAGTTCATCGTCGTACGCCCGGTCGCATCGGTCACGACCTTGCTCTGCTCGCGGCCGGCGATGTCGAAATATTGCTGCGTCCGCCCGGTCGCGTCGTTCACCTCGGCATAGGCGCGGCTGCCGTCGGTGCGGGTGCGATCGACCGAGATCGTCTTGCCGGTCGTATCGGTCTTGACCACGCCGATCGCATAGTCGGAGCCGGTCGGCATATAGACGGTGTTGACGGCCGAGCCGTCCGGCGCGGTCACATATTTGCGCGTGACCCTCCCGGACTGGTCGTACAGCAGGGTCGTCCACTGCCCCTGCGCATCGACGGTGACGTCCTTGATCAACCGGCCCGCGGTGTCGAAGCCGCGGCTGTGCTTGATCCCGTTCGACTCGTCGATCCGGGTCACGAGCGCGCCGGTCTCGGCGTCGTATTCGCTGGTCTGCGTGCTGTCGCTGCCGATCGTCGCGGCCTTCGTCTTCCGGCCCGTGGCGTCGTAATAGGTCAGCAGGCTGGTGCCGTCGGGATTGCGCGTCTCGGTATAATCGAGCGTCCCGTCACCGTGCTTGCGCACGACCGAGACGACCACGCCCTTGCCGTCGACGAGCTGGGTCTGCGTGACGTAGGATTTGCCGGTGACGTTATACAGCGTGTTCTCGGCGGTACCGTCGGCGCGTTCGATGAAGTTGCTCGTCAGCTTGCCGGTGGTCGCGTCGTACAGCGTCGTGTTCCAGCTGCCCGCAGCATCGACGATCACCGCGGTCGTGCGGATCCCGGCGGCGGTATAGGTGTCGGCGGTGCGCGATCCGTCGGCGTTGTAGGCCTCGACGATCTTGCCGCCGGCCGCGACCTGGGTCCGCCGGCTGGCGAGTTTGCCGTTCTCGTAGAGCGAGGTGGCGACATCGCCGTTGACCAGCTGGCCGATGTCGCGCGTGATCAACCCGGTGGTCGCATCGAACTGCTGCGTATGCGTTTCGCCGGTCGCGGCGATCGCCACCGACTGGCTGAGCTTGCCCGTCGCGTCGTAGGTCTGGAGGAGACGCGCGCCGTCGGCGGCGTTGGTTTCCTGATACGCCAGGCTGCCATCGGCATGACTGCGCACGACCAGCGTGACCTTGCCCTTGGCGTCGAACACGCTGCGCTCGGTGGTCCAGGCCTGACCTGTGATGCCGAACGATTGCGTCTCGCCGCTGCCGTCGGCGTTCTTGATATAGCGCTTCGACACGGCACCCGTGCCGTCGAGAACCGACGTGGTCCAGGTGCCCGCGGTATCGACCGTCACTTCGTTGGTCTTCTTGCCCGCGGCGTCGTACGTCACGGTCGAGCGGCTGCCGTCGGGCAGTACCGAGACCATCTGCGCGACGATGCCGGCCTTGAAGCTGGTGGTGACCGTCCCGCCGACCGCCGACTGGACGACGCGCGACAGCAATGTCGCGGTCGCCGGATCATAGGTCAGCACCGTCCGCGTACCGTCCTTGGCGACGTCGCCCGTCACCGTCGTCTCGGTCTGGCGACGGCCCTGCGAATCATACGCCGTCGTGATCTTCGAGCTGCCCTGGACGATCTCGGTCGAGACCAGCCGGCCGTCGGCGGCGCTGCGAGTCAGCGACACCATCTTGCCGGTGGCGTCCGTCACCTGGATCTCGGTGGTCCAGGCGAGGCCGGTCAGGCCATAGGCGCGGGTTTCGCCGCTGCCGTCGGGATTGGCGACATACACCTTGGTGACCGCACCCGAGGTCGCGTCGTACAACGTCGTCGTCTTCGTGCCGTCGGGGTCGGTCTGCAACTGCGAGATCTTCGCGCCCGCGCTGTTGTAAGTGTAGGTGACCTTGCCCTGCTCGTTGACGACGTCCTCGTTCACCAGGCCGCCGCCGCTATAGGTCTGGCTGCGGATGATCGCGCCGTTGGCGGCCAGTTCGAGCAGGCTCTTCAGCCCGCCGGTGGTCGGGTCGTAGGTGGTGATCACGCGCCCGCCGCCGACCGCGGTGATCGTCTGGTTGAGCCGGTGGCCGGTCGCGTCATAGCTCGTCGTCGTGCGCTTGCCGTCGGCCGCGTACGAGTCGGTATAGTCGAGCGTACCGTCGGCATGGCGCCGCACTACCGAGACGACCTTGCCCGCCTTGTCGGTGGTCTGGACCTCGGTCACATAGGATTTGCCGGTGACGTTGTAGCTGGTGACGATGCTGCGCCCGTCGGTATATTGCACATAGGTGCGCTGCGGCTTGCCGGTCGTCGCGTCGAAGACCTGCGTGGTATAGGTCTTGGCGGTGTCGACATCGACCTGCCGCGTCTTCAACCCGGTCGCGTCGAACGTCTCCGAGGTGCGGCTGCCGTCGGCGCGGACCAGCGTCCGGTCGCTCATCACGCCTGCGACATAGGTTATCGTCGTGGTCGCTCCGGCCGCGGTCTGCACCACGCTCGACGCCAGCTTGCTGGTGGTCGCATCGTAGGTCAGCGAGGTGCGCGTGCCGTCCGCCGCGTTCGTCACCTTGGTCAGCAACTGGCCGTTGGCGCCGTACGTGCTGGAGATCTTGCCGCCGTCGGCAAAGGTCTGCGCGGTGGTGACCGGCGTGCCGTCGGCGCGCAGTCGCTCGACCAGCGTCACCACGCCCTTGGTGTTCACCACCTGGTGCTCGGTGACATAGGCGAGGCCGGTCAGCTTGTACGCATAGCTCTCGCTGCTGCCGTCGGGCCGCTGCACGAACTTGCGCGAGACGTCACCGCTCGCGTCATATTGCAGCGTCGTCCAGACGTTCTTGGTATCGACCTGGACCTCGCTGACCCGCTTGCCGGCGGCGTCGTAGGTGTCGGTGACCTTCGAGCCGTCTGCCGCGGTCAGCGTGTAGGTCGACACGATACCGTTCTTGTAGATCGTCGCGGCATTGCTGCCGTCCTTGCCGGCGACCGTCATCGATGCCGGCTTGCCGGTCGCGATGTCGTAGCTGGTGACGGTCCGCCCGAGCTTCGGATCGTCGACGATCGTCGCCGACAGCTTGCCCATGGTATAGCTCTGGTCGCTGATCACGCCGGTCGCATATTCGGTATGGATGTTCGAAATGACGCCGCCGAGATAGCCATAGTCGGCGGTCGAGACGAGGATGCCCTTGGCGTCGAACGCCTGTTCTTCCTTCCAGCCGACGCCGGTCTCGGTGACCTTGAACGAATAGCCGCCGTCGATCTTCGCCAGTACGTCGCCGTAATTGGCGATCATGTACCGCATCGTCGATACCGAGGCGACGTTCAGCACCGCGCTGTCGGTCAGCGCGATCGTCTTCAACCCGGTCGATCCCGCCAGCTTGTCGATCTGTGCGACCAGCCCGTCCGCGGTCGTACTCAGCGCGGCGGGAACCGCAGTGGCGGTCTCGGTATAGGCGGACTTCGACCCGACTTCGACGACCAGAGCGCGATCGCCGACGGCCAGCGTGATCTGGCTGACGTTGGTATAGCTCGCGATCGGCGCGCTGCCCCGCAGCGGATCATAGACGTATACCGTCTTCTGCATGCCGCCGAGATCGATCGTGACGGTCTTCGTCGCCAGCGCGTTTTCGGACTGGGTGGTGGTGTTCCACAGATTGGCATCGCGCCACAGCAGGATGTCATAGGCGCCGTTGGTCTTGGTCAGCGTCAGCGAATGGCCGTCGGCCGGCATGCCGTCCAGCGAATAGGCGGTCGCGGCCGACGCCGCGGTGCCGGTCCCCGCATCGACATAGGAGAGCAGGCTTGTCAGGTTGTGGACCGCGGTCGCCGCCTGCTTGGGCGTGCCGTCGGCGTTGAACAGGCCGAAATGGAACTCCTTCTCCGCGCCGTCCGGGTTGAGGCTGCTGTCGAACAGTTCGTACAGGAACGTCTGGCTCGATCCGTTCTCGAACGCGGTGAGCAGTGCGTTGACGGTCAGCTTGGCCTGCGCGCTTTCGTTGACGCCGAGGCCGGGATCGCTCGACAGCGTGGTGTAGCCGGTCTCGGTGATGACGATCTTGTCGCCCTTGGACGCCGCCGCGGCGCGCGCCATCGATGCCTCCATCACCTTGTCGGACAGTCCGCCCGACGCGGTATAGGCATGCGCGTTGGCGTAATCGGAATAGGCGCCGAGATCGCCGATCGCCGCATAGGCCGACGGGCTTTCCAGTGCGACCGACAGGTTGATGACCGACACGCCCGACAGCCCGGCATTGCCCTTGATCGCGGTATACAGCGCCTTCTGATACTCGACCGCCGCGGTCAGCGAGCCGCTGCCGTTATAGCTGAACTCCTGCGTGTTGACCTCGTTCAGGCCCTCGATCGCGACGATGCTGCCGGCATGCCGGGTCTGGAAGTCCTCGAGCGACGCGACATAGTTCGCCAGCCCCGACGCCCCGGTCGCGGGCAGGCCAGACGACGTCACGAAGTCGAATTTGACCCCCGCGGCCGCCATTGCGTTAACGACTGCGTTACCGATTCCCGACCCCGGTAACGTATCGCGCACCGTGCCGATGCCCAGATAGTTCAGGCTGCTGATCGTCATGCTGGCATTGCCGTACGCATTATTAGCGTTGCCGGAGTGAGCGTTAACGCCCAGCGTCGACAGAAACGAGGTGGCGGAAGCGGTCGAGTTAGGCATGGCGGATCTCCATAACGTCGCCCGTGCACCTCGCAGAAACTCATGGCACCGAGGCTAATCAAAAGCGTTAAAATCGCGTTAGCTGTCTTTTTTTTACAATATATTTTGCGATGCAGCAAATTTGTCGCAGCCCGATTGCAGAAACGGAACGCGTCCCGACTGGAGGGCAGGCTGTCGCTGGACCCCTTGCCAAAATGCCGGAAAGGCCGCACCAGCATGCCCCACACGCTGCTATGCAGCAGAGTTGGTCTGCCCGCAGACCCTGCCAGATGTGAGTAAACGACCATGCGGATCGCGGTAATTGGAACAGGGTATGTCGGACTGGTGTCGGGGGCATGTTTTGCCGACTTCGGTCATGACGTCGTTTGCGTCGACAAGGACGCAAGCAAGATCGACGCGCTGCATGCGGGTCGGATCCCGATCTTCGAGCCGGGCCTCCAGGCGCTGGTCGAAACCAACGTCAAGGGCGGCCGCCTGGCGTTCACCACCGACCTGACCGAAGGCGTCAAGGGTGCCGAGGCGGTGTTCATCGCGGTCGGCACGCCGTCGCGGCGCGGCGATGGCCATGCCGATCTCGGTTACGTCTTCGCGGCGGCTGCCGAAGTCGCGACCGCGGTCAGCGGCTTTACCGTCGTCATCACCAAGTCGACCGTCCCGGTCGGCACCGGCGACGAAGTCGAGCGGATCCTGCGGGAGAACAACCCGGATGCGGAATTCGCCGTCGTGTCCAACCCCGAATTCCTGCGCGAAGGCGCCGCGATCGACGACTTCAAGCGGCCCGACCGCGTCGTCATCGGCGGCCATGACGAGCGCGCGATGGCCGTGATGCGCGAAATCTATCGCCCGCTGAGCCTGAACCGCTCGCCGGTGATCGAGATGTCGCGGCGCGGCGCCGAACTGACCAAATACGCCGGCAACGCGTTCCTCGCGACCAAGATCACCTTCATCAACGAGATCGCCGATCTCTGCGAAAAGGTCGGGGCCGACGTTCAGGAGGTCGCGCGCGGCATCGGGCTCGACAACCGGATCGGCGCGAAGTTCCTCAATGCGGGGCCGGGCTATGGCGGCTCGTGCTTCCCCAAGGACACGCTGGCGCTGCTCAAGACCAGCCAGGATTACGAAGCGCCGCAGCGGATCGTCGAGGCGGTCGTCGCGGTCAACGAGAACCGCAAGCGCGCGATGGGCCGCAAGGTCATTGCGGCGATGGGCGACGAAGTCCGCGGCAAGACGGTCGCGGTGCTGGGCCTGACGTTCAAGCCGAACACCGACGACATGCGCGACAGCCCCGCCATCGCGGTAATCCAGTTGTTGCAGGACGCCGGCGCTCGCGTGCAGGCCTATGATCCCGAGGGCATGGAACAGGCCGCCAAGCTGCTCCAGAACGTCGATTTCAAGGACGACACCTATGCGACGATGGAAGGCGCCGATGCGCTCGTCATCGTCACCGAATGGGACGCGTTCCGTGCGCTCGATCTGAAGCGCGTGAAGTCGCTGCTGTCGGAGCCGATCCTGATCGATCTCCGCAACATCTACCCGCGCGACATCGTCGAGAACGCCGGCTTCACCTACATCGCGGTGGGCCGCTGACCGTGGCCGCGCCCGTTCTCGTTACCGGTACCGCAGGCTTTATCGGCCATGCGACGGCGCACCGTCTGCTCGATCGCGGCGAGACGGTGATCGGTATCGACAACGTCAACGATTACTACGACCCGCGGTTGAAAGAGGCCCGGCTGGCGACCTTCGAGGGGAAGCGGAACTTCGCGTTCCACCGGATGGATGTGTCGGATGTCGAGGGCGTGGCGCGTCTGGTATCCGACAACGGCGTGACCCGGGTGGTGCATCTCGCGGCGCAGGCGGGGGTTCGGTACAGCATCGAAAACCCGTTCGCCTACGAGAAGTCGAACCTCGCGGGGCATCTTGCGGTGATGGAGGCGTGCCGGCACCAGCCGCAGTTCGAGCATCTGGTCTATGCCTCGTCCAGCTCGGTCTATGGCGACAAGCCGATGGGCGGGCAGGGGTTCAGCGAGGACGAACCGTCGGTCATGCCGGTATCGCTGTATGCGGCGACCAAGCGCGCCTGCGAATTGATGAGCCAGTCCTATGCGACGCTCTACGGTTTCCCGCAGACCGGCCTGCGGTTCTTTACCGTCTATGGCCCCTGGGGGCGGCCGGACATGGCCTACTTCTCCTTCACCGACAAAATCTTGGCCGGGCAGCCGATCGAGGTTTACGGCGAGGGCAAGATGGCGCGCGACTTCACCTATATCGACGATATCGTGACCGGTATCGTCGGCGCGCTCGATCATCCCCCGGCCCTGCGCGAGCACCGCGTGCTCAACATCGGCGACAGCCATCCGGTCGGCCTGATGGAGATGATCTCGACGCTGGAAACCGCGATCGGACGCGAGGCAGTGAAGATCATGAAGCCGATGCAGCCAGGCGACGTCACCGCGACCTATGCGGACGTGTCGAAGCTCAAGGCCCTGACCGGCTACAAGCCTGAAGTGATGCTCGAAGAGGGCCTGACCCGCTTCGCCCAATGGTACCGAGACTACTACAAGATCTGAGGCCGGGACGCCCGCTGCTTACGGCCGTCGCCGTTGCAGCCTCTTCCATCCCAACCAGACGCCGCTGATCGACGTCACCAGTCCGGCGATCGATCCCAGCCACAACAGCAGATCCCAGATCGGGCGATGCTGCGTCAGGACGTTCAGGTCCCATTTGTGGAGGAGGTCGAACGCCCAGCGATAGATGCGGCGCCGACGGTCGACCGTCGCGAGCACCTCGCCGGTCGCAGGGTCGACATACAGCCAGGTCGAGGCCGGGTCGTCGAAGCGCAGGTGCAGGATCGGCAGGCGCGGCATGTCGCCGACCTGATACCAATAGGCGTCGGGCGTCGTCAGCCGATCGAGCGCGATCAGCGAGGCGCCCGCCTGAAGGCGGCGCGCGGCAGCGACGATGGCGCGAGTGGTAGGACGCGCGGGCGTGAGCGAGGCTGCGCTCAGCGTGGTCCGTCGGCCATCCGCATAGTCGAGGACGACGAGTGGCGTGTTCGCATAGTCGGTCAGACGCGCACGGACGGTCCCCGCGCCTGCAGTGGCGAGCCGATCGAACTGCACTGCGGAGACCTGATCTGCGGCGGCGTAGGTTCGGGCGGCGGCTTCGGCCGGCGGGACGCTGCGAAACAGATGGCCCGGATCGACCGAGAGCCAACCGCTGACGATCCAAGCGATCAGGAAGCCGCCGCCGACCAGTCCGGCCAGATGGTGCCACAGCATCCAGCCGCGATAAGGCGACGCGCGGCCACCGCTGAACCGGTGCCGGCCGAGCCGCGTCCGGAGGATTCCGATCCACATCCCCGCGACGGCGGCGGCGATGCACGGTCCCGAAACCCACATCACGATCTGGCGCCATGCCGCGTTATCCTGCCGCAGAACGGTCGGGTACAGCCAGTGCGGCACCGAACCGAGCCAGTTCCACAGCCGCTCGCGCCGGGTCGTCGACTGCACCACGCTGCCCGTCGAAGAGGAAACGTAGAGTTCGCTCCCATGCGAATCTGCGAGCGTCACCTTCCACAAGGGGCGATGCCGGTCGAACCCGCCGGCCACGGTCCACTGGTCACGCGTCAACCGCTCGGTGTCGGCTACGGGCGCCTGCCCGAAGCGGCGAGCGATGCGCGCGGCATAGCCGGCATCGACCTCGGCAAGCGTGGCCCCCCGGTGCGCGGCGATCGTGCGCCGCTCGCCCTCCCATGTCTCGATCCGCCAGACCGGCACATCGTCGCGCATTTCGAGCAGCAGCTCTCGTGGCCATCGCCCGGCATCGAGCGGCGGCGGCACGTCCACCGCCCGCCAGTCGATCGGCTCCGCGCGGGCCATTTGCTCGGCTGGCGTGAGCGAGGGGTAGGGGACGTAGATCATCACGAGCCCCGACGAAAACCACATCGCGAACAGCAGGCAACTCGCAATCCCGATCCAGCGGTGCACGAGATAGAGCCAGCGCCGGCCTAGCTTGGCGAGCGATGCGGGGCGGCGGCTAGAAACCGGCACGGAGCGAGACGTCCACTGAACGAGGACGGCCCAGGACCCATTGCTGTACCCCGTAGCTGTTGATCGCATAGGCCGCGTCGAACAGGTTGTAGACGTGAAGATCCACGGCGACGCGCGGGGTCATCGCATAGGACAATGTGGTATCGACCGTCACATATCCGGGGATCCGGAAGTCGTTGGCATTGTCGGAGAATCGGCGGCCGACATAGCGCAGCCCGGCGCGGGCCTGGACGGCCGGCGTGGCGGTCCAGCGCAGCCACAGGTTCGCCATCGTCTCGGGCACCTCGGGCGGGGTGTTGCCGGCGTAGTTCGCGGTCTCCGACATGAAGTCGTCGAACCGGGCGTTCAGAACGCTGCCGTTCGCATCGAACCCGAAACCCCTTGGCAGATCGATCGAGACCGCGGCCTCGATCCCCTTGGCGGATCGCTGCCCGACCTGCTCGATCGGGCTGGTCGGCGTGAGTTGCGCCAGCAGCCCCGTCTTGACGATGCGGTACGCCGCCAGGGTCGCGGTGCCGCGGCCGTCGAGGAACACCGCCTTGGCGCCGACCTCGACCTGATTGCCGACGGCGTTGCTGAACTGGGCTTGCCCGGTCGAATAGGTGGTCAGCGTGCCCAGTGGATCGACCCCGGTCGCGTACTGGGCATAGAGCGAAACGGTGGGGATCGGCTGGTAGACGCTGCCGACGCGCCACGTCGTGTTGTGCAGGCGCTTGTCGAGCGCGAAGGCTTCGGTGGCGCCGTCGATCGTCCAGCGCTGGATCCGGTCGCGTTCGTAGCGGATCCCGCCGACGATCGAGACCTGCTCGCCCAGCTTCAGCCGGTCCTCGGCAAACATCGCATATTCGGTCGTCCGCGTCCGATAGCGTGGCGCGATCCCCTGCGTGTCGACGATGACGCCCGGATCGAAATCGTACGGATCGACCTCCGACACCTGCGACGCGGCCCCGAAATTATGCGAATAGGTCAGCTTGATCAGGTTAACGTCGAGTCCAACGACGATGTCATTGGACAGGCCATCCGCGATCGGCGTGCGGACCGTCACGCTACCCTGATCGCCCCATTGCGTCTGGTCGTGGACGATGCCGGTCATGTCGGTGCGGTAGATGCTGCCGGGTGTCGCTGCGCCGCCACCGTTGCCATTCGGGCAGGCGCCATCGGTCGCGACCCAGCAATAGCTTTCGAGGTTGAGCCAGGAGCGTTTCGACGTCAGCCGATACGCCTGGTTGCTGACGGTCAGCGCCGTCGATGGTGTCCAGTCGACCTGGAGGCTGGTGCGGTTGTCGCGAAAGCGGACATAGCCGTCGCGCGTGTTGTAGTTGCGGCGTCGGTTGCCGTCGTCGAGCCGCCCGCCGATCAACGGCGTGCCGAAATAGCGCATCGGGTGCTGGCTGCCGTAATCGTCGCGAACCGTGACGGCGAGCGTATCGGTCGGTGCCCAGCGCAGCGTCGCGGACAGTGCGTAACTGCGCGATTGCCCTCGGTCGACATACCCGTCGGACCGGCGATAGCTGCCGTCGATGCGGTAGGACAGGTCTTCGCCTGCCGGTCCCCCGGCGCCTGCGGCGACATGGAAGGTGTCTTGCGAGCCATAGCCGATCTCGCCATCGATTTCGGTGCGCCGGGTATTCGGCTTGCGCATCAGCACGTTGACCGCACCGCCGAGCGCGCCTTGACCGTATAACACTGACGCAGGCCCGTTGAGGATGTCGATCCGCTCGACCATCCACGGATCGGTCGGGAAAGTAAGCGTCCCGGCCGCAGGAAACAGCCGCACGCCGTCGATCAGCTGGAGCACCGACCCCTGGCCGCTGAACCCCCGTGCCGCGAGCGCTGTGCCGCCATTGCCGAGATTGCCGACGCTGGTGATGCCCGGCGCGCGGCTTTCCGCATCGGCGATCGCCATGTCGCCCCGCGCGCGGATCGTGGCGCCGTCGATGACCGACAGCGTCGCCGGCGTCTCCAGCGGCGACAGGTTGAGCCGACTGGCCGTTCCGTTGGGCACCGTCAGATCCGCTTCATGGCGGCCCGTCACCAGAATGTCCTCGGATGTGGGTTCGGCGGTTTGCGCATTGGCCGCCGCCGGCAGCCCGATGACAAAACCGGCGGCGATGCAGGCGTAGTGGCGTTTCCGTCGTGCGCCGATCGTGATGTTCATGGTCTTCATACCCCGATGAAGGGCGAAGAAGACGGATGGACGCGAAACAGGCCGCGTTCGGACTGTCCGGCCGCGTGCATGCAAGCAGCCAGCCCGGAATCCCCGCCGGTGGACGTTATCGCGTCGGAGGCAGGTATCCTGGCTCGCGGGTCATGACGCCGGTCTGGCCTTCCCGGCGGGTCCTACCGCCAGTGACACTCGTCGACCGTCGCTCGCCGCTTACAGTTGCGGGGGCAGCGCCGGCCTGGGACCTGGTTCCTAAAAGGAGATCCGCACCGGCTTCCCGTCTTAGCTTCGGGACGATTGCGCGACCGAAGAACCTCGACGCGCCCCGTGTCCCAGCTTCCCGGAAGACGGTCAAGCGTCATATAAAGAATTCTTTATATGACCTTCTTTCGCCGATACTTAGCGTATGTCGCTCACGTCACGGGCCCGCCGAGCAGCTCGGCTACGGCGCCAAGCGGGGTGGTGAGCGCCCGATAACAGAGCATCGCCGCGAAGCACGCCATCCCCATGCCGATGATCGTCAGGCATATGAACTGCAAAGCCGATGAGTGGCGTTTGCTGCGATCGGCCCGCTGGATTACGTGCCTGCTGAAGTCTTCGCGGATCTGGCTTCGCCGATCGACGTTTGCCGGACCACGCGCGGGCGGGGATTCGCTCAGAAGCGCGGCGACGCTGACCGGGTCCTGGGTCCGTACGCCGAAGCGACTGCCACCGCTCCAGACGACACGTCCGATGATCACGAGAGCCCCCCGCCGGATATCGACATATGTGCCAATAGCCGGGGGCATCGCGCTGGAGACGAGAAGTCCCCGATCCGATACGTCATGGATACATCCGTTCGACCATTTGCCATTGACGTTCATCCGGCAGGATACGGACAGTTCTTTCAAGGCTGGCAATGTATACCCGATCTCACGACGTCATCATCGGCGATCGGTATCTCGAAGTTGCGGTGCTCCCAACCCGGGAAATATACGGAGCTGCGTGCGCGTTACCGGGCGAGTGCGATCAATTGAGCGATGCCGTTGGTACCGGTCTTGGCGACGATCGCGGCCCTGTGGTCCTCCACCGTCTTGGGACTGATGGCGAGTGCGGCGGCGATCGCCTGGTTATTGTGTCCCTTGACCAGCAGATCGAACACTTGGCGCTGGCGCGGTGTTAGCGTCGCGGTGCGTGCAAGCGCCGATCGCTGTGTCTTCGACCAGGCGACGCCTTCGCACACTGCGGCCAGCAGCCGATCCTCGTCGATCGGTTTTTCGAGATAGTCGAGGCCACCATAGCGCCGCACCGCATCGACCGCGTTGGCGGTCGTCGGCCATGCGGTCATGAAGACGATCGCGACGGTAGGGTCGACGGCGCGAACCCGATCGGCAAAGTCGAACCCGTCGATGTCGCCCATCATCACGTCGGTGACGATGCAATGCGCGGGTGCCTGCCCGTATACCGCAAGCAGCGGCACAGGATCGAGGAACGGCTCGGCGACATGGCCGTGGCGACCGAGCAACCGGGCGACGGCAGCACCGAGATCCCGATCGTCATCGACGACATAGACGAGTCCGCGGGTAGGATCGGTCATTCGGTTTCACCCAGCAACGGGAGGAGGATCGTCGCACGGGTTTCGCCGGTGTCATCGCTTGCTCTGGTAAGGCTGCCGCCATGCGCCTCGACGATCGCGCGGGCCACGAGGACGCCGATACCCATGCCAGGCTGTGGACTGCGATCGGGGCGAGATCGGTTCGTCACGACGATACGGGCTTTGCCGTCCTCGCTTGTCACGTCAAGCGACACCTGGCCGTCGCCGCGGGCCTGGATGGCATTGCGCACGAGGTTGACGATCGCCTGCGCCAGTTCCACTTCCTGGGCGAGTACGACGAGGTCCGGGTCGACCGTTTCGATTGCGAGCGTCACTCCCCGGGATTTCGCTTCGGGATGTGCCAACGCCGCGACGGTATCGATCAGCGCCGCCAGCGGTAACGGCGTCGGTTCGTCGACCGCTCTTCCCCCGAAGCGCCGCAATCGACGGACCAGCGTGGAGAGCGCGGCTGCCTTGCGATCGATCAACGCCGCGGTCGTGGCGATCTCTGGGTCGGCCGAGACGGTGATCTCATGCAGGTGCTTGGCCTCGATCGCCAGTGTGGACAAAGGTTGGCTGATCTCGTGGATGACCGCGACCGACATAGCGCGCAACGTCTTCAATCGCTCGGCCTGGAACAGCAGGCGATCCCGGCGTTCGAGATCGCCGCGCGCTCTGGCCTGCGCATCGGCGAAGCTGCCGGCGAGATACCCGACGACCATGATCGAGGCGAGGCTCATATGCAGGGCCAGCCGTTCGTCCATCCGCATCGGCATTGCGGTGCGCGGCAGCACGATCGCGGCGACGACGGCGATGGCAAGCCAACTCGCGGTGCGGCCGGATCGCAGGCCTATCCATGCGACCGCCAGCAGCACGGGCGTATGGGGCGTCCCGAGGCCGATTTTCGCGAGCAGGATCTCGGTTCCTATCGAGGTGGCTAGAACACCGACGGCCTCGATCACGGCGGATGTCCGTGGCTTCTCCGGCCGCGATGCGGTGCCGGACAGGAATTCGGCGAGCCAGAGCAGCGGCGGCGTGAGCAGCAGGACCCCCAGCAGGTCGCCGACCACGAATCCGGTCAGCGACGTCACCACGTCGCGCAGCCCGGAAACGCCGGTCAGGTCGGGACGCAGCAACGACCATGGCAAGGCGGCCAGGGCCGCGGCGATCGGTGCGCCGACCGACGCAAGCCCGAGCGGCATCGGCGCCACGCTCATGCTCGTATGGGCACGGCCCGCGACATGGCGAACGAGCAGGACGACCAGGCCATAAGCTAGCGGCGGCCTGATGACTCCGGTCAGGTGGATTGCCCATTCTGGAGAACGGAGATCGATCACGCCCGTCGTGCACTGCACCAGAATCTCGGCGATTATCAATCCCGGGAGCAGCCGGGGACCGCGCCGCCATAGCAGCGCCATGCGGAAACCCGCCGCGGGATAGAGCAGCGAATAGAAGCCCCGACCGCCCCATTCCGAGGCGATATGGTGCGTCACCCAGAACGCCACCGCGTAGCCGAGCAACCATGGCAGATCGGGAAGGGATACGCGAAACGGGGCAGGGACGGGCGCGCGCGGAGTCATTGTCGGCTGTTTGCACGATCGAGCCGCTGTCGCCTATCCGGGCAATTCCCTGAACGCGGGTCCCTGAACGCGGGTCCTTGAACGCGGGGCCCTGACCACGGGAACGGTCAGGACGGGGCTGGTCGGCTGTCAGCCAGCGCGCGGCGGAGCGCGGCGACTTCGGTATTGAGAGCCGCCAGACGGTCGGGCGTCATCCCCGATCGCTCCACGATCAGCGGCCCCAGACATCCGGTCTCCGCCCAGCGGGCCTTGCCGGCGCCGGTCAGGCGCACCCGGACCTGGCGTTCGTCAGCAGGGTTGCGCACCCGCGTCACCAGCCCGGCGGCCTCCAGCCGCTTCGCCAATGGCGTGATGGTGCTCGGCTCGAGCGCCAGCCGGTCTGCGATCGCTCCGATCGAGCAACCGTCCTCCGCTTCGTTCAGCGTCTGGAGAACGAGAAACTGCGGGTAGGTGATCCCCAGCCGATCGAGCACCGGCTTGTACGCGCGGTTTATCGCGATGGTCGCGGCGTAGAGCGAGAAACAGAGCTGATCATCTAGCGGCAGCGGATCGGGCACGGCAGGACTCCTTATCCGCATCGATTAGCACAAAAATGATTATCGCAACAAATTGTACTGGACGCCGGCATCGAGACTCCCTAAATCCCTTATCGCGATAACAAACACGGAGATACATCATGTCGGTCGACGTCAAGTACACCACCGAAGCCACCGCAACCGGCGGTCGCGACGGTCATGCGCGCTCGCAGGACGGCCGTTTCGACGTAGCGCTTTCGACCCCGAAGGAACTCGGCGGCGCCGGCGGCAACGGCAGCAATCCCGAGCAGTTGTTCGCGGCAGGCTATTCCGCATGCTTCATCGGCGCACTGAAGGTCGCCGGCCAGCAGCTGAAGATGAAGATCCCCGACGACGTCTCGGTCACTGCAAAGGTCGGCATCGGGCCGCGTTCGGCCGGTGGCTTCGGCATCACCGCCGATCTTACCGTCTCGCTGCCGGGTATCGAGCGCGATCAGGCGGAAAAGCTGGTGGAGGCGGCGCATCAGATTTGCCCGTATTCGAACGCGACGCGCGGCAACGTCGATGTAGGCCTGACGCTCGCCTGACATTCGCTAGACGATCCGGGCCGACGACCCGGGTGTGCGAACGATAGGGAAGGGGGCAGCCAGACTAGACGGCCCTCTTCCCGACGCGTCCCACGCCCGTTTAGCCGTGTCTTCGATAAGGTGCGGATAGTTCGGACGCCTGCCGAGTTATGCGTCCGATGATCAACGGCTAGGTCGCTACGTCATGGCATCACCGCGCTATTCGGCCGCCTGTCGGTTTCGGCCTCGGCGGGATCGCAACCAATCGATCGGTCATTCCGGCGTCGCGCGCGGAGGTGATCTCTGCGGTTGGATCGGCATGCAGCGCTAGTCTCCAAAGGAGGACGCATCGTCGCGATGATGAAGACAAGATCAGGGAGATCAGGTCTGTCAGGATGGACCTGCCGTCGGGATTAGCGCTCCCGACATCGCTCCGGCGTTGATAGCGCCTGTCCCCGCACCCGATAATATCCCGGCGAATGACGCGGTGATGCCGGCAAAGATAGTGTCGACGTTCTGGAACGATTTGCATGGTCAAGGTCTTGTCCATCCGACGCGGTCCTTCGTCGCGCATTGGTGGATATCGATAGACCCGGAACATCAAGGCCTAGTCGATAATGTTCGAGCCGCGATTGTCCCAGAAGCGGCGAAACGCATTCTATCCAGTTCGGTCCGAGTATTGGATCGCAATTATCCGCAAACATACAGTGTTCATTCGCGAACAAAGGTTGTAGGCGTCCGCCGGGGGATGCATGATGAATTCAAGGAAATAGCGTGACGGATACGATTAACACGGTCGAGCTTGCTGCCGAACTGACGGCAGCATGGCTGGCAAACCCCAACACCCGCACTGCGGCCGATGACGTGCCGGCCTTTCTCGTGGCGATGCATGCCGCTGTCGCAAAGCTCTCCGGTAACGGCGAAGCCGAGCCCGAAGCTGCTGCGGTTCCTGCATCCGAGCCGGCGGTTTCGGTGCGCAAGTCGCTCGCGTCGCCGGATCACATCATCTCGATGCTGGACGGCAAGAAGTACAAGACGTTGCGTCGTCATCTTTCGACCAACGGTCTGACGCCGGAGCAGTACCGCGAGCGCTTCAACCTGAAGCCCGACTATCCGATGGTCGCCGCGACCTATTCGGAAGCACGCCGCGCGATGGCGAAGTCGATCGGTCTGGGTCGCAAGGCCGGCTCGACCGTCGAAAAGGCTGCCGATGGCGCGGTCAAGACGGTCCGCAAGACCGGCAAGGCAGCACTCGATGCCGCCAAGAAGACGCTGGGCAGCGACGCCTGAGACTATGCGGGGGAGGGCCGAGCCTTCCCCCGTGTTCTCCGATAGCCCTTAAGAACGCCCGTCGGAGAACGCGCTCAGGCGGCGTCCTCGATCAGCGCCTGCGCCAGCAGCGCCCGGATCGCCTTCAATGCGGGGATCGGTGACTGCACCTGTACCGGGGTAGCCGAACCGCTTGCGGCCGGTGCGGATTTCTCGCCGGACAGCAATTGCTGCACACCGCGCACGGTATAGCCCTCGCGGTTCAGCAGCGTGTCGATCCGCCGGACCAGCGCCACGTCCTCGGCCCGGTAATAGCGACGATTGCCGGCGCGCTGGAGCGGACGGAGCTGCGGGAACCGCGTTTCCCAATAGCGCAGGATATGCTGCGGCAGCCCGGTGTCGGCGGCCAGTTCGCCGATCGTGCGAAACGCCGCCTCGGTCTTGGTGCCAGGCATCGAACCCGCCTCAACTGTCGAGCCCGTCCCGCCGGTCGAGGGCGCGCCGTCGTCGGCGTCGCCAGGCATGAATTCAGCCGGCACCGACGATGCGCTCACGCATCATCTGGCTCGCGCGGAAGGTGAGGACGCGGCGCGGTGCGATCGGCACCTCGATGCCGGTCTTCGGGTTGCGCCCGACGCGCTCGCCCTTGTCGCGGAGCACGAACGTACCGAACCCCGAAATCTTCACGTTCTCACCGTGCGACAGAGCGCCACACATTTCTGCGAGGATCTGTTCGACGATCTTGGACGAATCCGCACGCGACAGTCCAACTTCCCGGTGAAGCGACTCGGCCAGATCGGCCCGCGTCAAAGTGCCAGTCATAGTCATTCGCAAGCTCCCAGACTCGGCGCTTCTCCTACACAGGCACGAAGGCGATCGGAAGGGATTTGTTCTACAAGCGAATCGATATCTTTCGAAGGGATTAGAAGCGGATAACCGCGGCACCCCAGGTAAACCCGCCACCCATCGCCTCGAGAACGACGATCTGGCCCTGCTGGATGCGCCCGTCGCGGACTGCAACGTCGAGCGCGAGCGGCACCGATGCGGCCGACGTGTTGGCGTGCTGATCGACGGTAACGACGACTTTCGCAGGCGCCAGGCCCAGCTTCCGCGCGGTCGCGTCGAGGATACGGGCGTTCGCCTGATGCGGTACGACCCAGTCGACCTGATCCGCCTCGAGCCCGGCCATAGCCAGCGATTCGGTCATCACCGAGGCGAGATTGGTGACCGCGTGGCGGAACACCTCGCGGCCCTTCATGCGGAGCTTGCCGACGGTGCCGGTCGTCGAGACGCCGCCGTCGACATAGAGGAGTTCGTTATGCCGGCCATCGGCGTGCAGCTTGGTCGTCAGGATGCCGCGGCCGCCTTCGTCCGCGGTGTCCTGCGCCTCGAGCACGATCGCGCCGGCGCCGTCGCCGAACAGCACGCAGGTCGTCCGGT
>JAJNQF010000066.1 GCA_021154945.1 Sphingomonas sp. | reverse complement strand
CAGCTCGGTCGTTTCGAGGAGGCGCGGGCATACTATGCGAGCGCCCTGAAGATCTCGCCCGACCAGCCTTTGGTGCTGTCCAATCTCGGACTGTCCTATGTGCTCTCTAAGGAATTGCCGAGAGCCGAGGACACGCTGCGCCGCGCCAACAGCCTGGCCAAGAACGACGCGCGGGTTCGCGCCAACCTCGCGCTGGCAGTTGGCCTGCAGGGCAACGTCGCCGAGGCCGAGAAGATCGCGAAGGCCGATCTGCCGGCCGCCGAGGCGGCCGCGAATGTTGCGCAACTGAAGCGGATGCTGTCGCGGAAGGAAGCCGCGCGGGCGGAGATGGACAGGATGCCGGTTGCAGCCTCAGGTCGCGCCGACTGAGCGCGACCGCTTCTCCCACACCAGAACTGCTGCGGCTCAGGCCCGACGTTTGGCTTGCAGCTTCTGGAGGATCGGCGTCAGGAACGAGACGCGGGATTTCTTCGTCACGGCATGGCCGGTCAGGCGCTGGGCAATCTGCAGGAACATCGCCGTGGTGCGATGTCTCGCCGAGACTTGCGAAATCATCTGGCCGTTATTGGCGGCGGTGCCGAACAGCTTCGAGTCGAACGGAATCGCCGCGATCGGCTGGCTCTCGATCGCCTTGGCGAATTCGCGGGCGGTGATCTCGGGCCGCTTGTGCATGCCGACCTGGTTCAGGCAATACAGCGGCGGCCGGTCGTTGGGGCGCGCCGCCTTCAGCACGTTCAGCATGTTCTTGGCGTTGCGCATGTTGGCGAGATCGGGCTCGGCGACGATCAGGATGTCGTCGGCGCCGACCAGCGCCCGCTTGGTCCACGCCGACCACTGATGAGGAACGTCGAGCACGATGCAGGGCGTGGTCATGCGGAGCGTGTCGAAGATCGCGTCAAAGGCGTCGGCGCCGAAATCATAGACCTGGTCGAGCGACGCCGGCGCAGCGAGCAGGCTGAGACGGTCGGTGCACTTCGCCAGCAGCCGTTCCATGAAGGCGCTATCAGGTTTTTCCGGCTGCGAGATAGCGTTGGCAATGCCCTGGATCGGATCCTGGTTGTAGTCGAGGCTTGCGGTGCCGAAGGCGAGGTCGAGGTCGATCACCACTGAATCCAGCGCGAGGTCGCGCGCGATCGCCCAGGCGACGTTGTGAGCCACCGTGGACGCGCCGACGCCGCCCTTGGAGCCGACCACGGCGATGATGCGGCCGACGGCAACGTCCTCTGACGCCGCGTAGAGCCCGCAGATCGCGCGCACGACGTCGATAGGCTGCACCGGCCCGGTCACGTAGTCGCTGACGCCGCGCCGCACCAGTTCGCGGTAGGGCGTGACGTCGTTGGCGTTGCCGATCACGACGACGCGAGTGCCGGCGTCGCAGACGGAAGCGAGGTCATCGAGGCCCTCGAGAATGTCGCGGGCCGGATCGCTCTCGAGCAGGATGACGTTCGGTGTCGGTGCCTTTTCATAGGCCTCGATGGCGGCATCGATGCCGCCCATGTGAACCGACAGATGGGTCTTGGCGAGACGACGGTCTTCGCTCGCCGCACGCACCGCGGTTGCGACCGCGACGCTTGCGCAAAAGGCCTGTATCGATACGCGCGGCGCGGGCGAGATATATTCCTCGTTCTGCGCGGGCGTAGCTTCGATCTGGTCGTCGGAATTTTGAAAGACGCGGCTGATCATTTGCCTGTATCGCTGAGTTTGGCCTTGTCGGCTTCCGGATAGGTGGTGGTGGTCGGAGTACCGCGGCGATATTTGTCGAAGGCAATGCTGCGCCGTGGCGTGTAGGCCGGGGTCTCGGGACGCGGCTGCTCGAGATCAGCCGGGTTGTCGATCATGGCGGCGAGGTTGCGCTGGGTGGCGCAGCCGAAATTGTGGTATGGGCGGTTTTCGTTGTAGCCGCTGTTGTCGATGTTCGGGCCGAGATCTTCCGGCCAGAGGCCGCAGGGGCCGGCCACCGCCGTAATCTTCGGATAGTTCAACCGGATCGTGGGCAACTCGCGGGGATCGTGCGGTCGGTAATGGCGCATCGTCACCGCGCGCGACGGCACGCCGCCGGCGATCAGCACCGAACGGATTTCCTGGTACGAGGCTGCGGCCGCGCGCGCGTTCGGGGTGTCGATCGGCACGTCGACGATGATGGTGCCGGTGCCTTCACGCACCCAGGCATAGGCCAGGCCCGTGACGTCGGTACGCTGCGGCGCGGAGAGGCCGCCGCGGCCGCTGCCGACGAACACCACTATCGAGCGGTTGGTCTCGGTGACGGCGATCGGATGGCGCTGGCGGTAATCGTTGGGTACGCTCGCGGTCACGATCTCCGTGTTCTGCGAGCAGGCGCCGAGGACGGCCGAAAGGCCGAGGAGGGCGCCGAGCAGTCCTGGCGCGCTGGAGCCGTTTCGCTTCCGATTGAATCGGAACGGGGCTCTGAATTCCGGTGTTCTGCTTGTCATCGTTCTGTCCCGTCCCGACGGTGAAGCGTTTGGTCTCAGTCAATGATGAAGCCGAAATTGCCCTGGGGGCCGGCGACGGGATCGACGCGGGCGACAAGGCCGTAGGTGCGATTGATGCGCGCCAGCAGCGCCGACTGCGAATCGGACGCCGGCGCGAACCCGTCATCCGGACGTGACAGCTCTTTTTGTGCGACGGCGCGAACGACATAGGGCGTCACCAGCACCATCAGCTCGGTCTGGTTGTTGACGAAGTCCTGGCTGCGGAACAGCGCGCCGATGATCGGCAGCTGGTCGACGCCGGGCAGGCCGTTGATCGCCTGCTTGGTCTGCTGCTGGATCAGGCCGGCCATT
>JAJNQF010000062.1 GCA_021154945.1 Sphingomonas sp. | reverse complement strand
GGCAAGTGCCTGCCACCTCCCCCTGGCGGGGGAGGATCAATCAGTTCCGCTCCGGTACGAGCGATGATGGTTGGCAGCTTACCCCGCGACGGTCATCACCGATCCGGAGTCCACGCGGATATCCGCGCCGTTGATGAAGCTCGCCCGCTCAGAGCACAGGAACACGATCGCCGACGCGACCTCTTCCGCCGTGCCGCGGCGCTTGAGCGTCATGCCGGGGCGCTCTTCCTCGAGGAACGTCTCGATCGCTTTGTCGAAGCTCACCCCCTTCTCGTCAGCGCGCTTCTTCATCATCTTGTCGGTCATCGGCGTGGCGATGAACGCGGGCGACACGGTGTTAACCAGCACGTTGTCGCAGCCATAGGCCTTGGACAGCCCCTTCGAGAGGCTCGAAATCCCGGCCTTCGATGCGCAATAGGCGAGTTCGTCGACATAGGGCTGCACCGCATCCTCCGAGCTCATCAGCACGATCCGGCCCCATTTCGCGGCGCGCATCGCCGGGATCGCCTCGCGGCAGACGCGGACGGCGCCCATCAGGTTGATGTCGAGCGTCGACTGCCAGCCGGCATCGTCGACGTCGAGGAAATCGCCCGTCGCGCCGGTCACGCCCGCGCAGTTGACGAGAATGTCGGGCTCGCCGAGCTGCGCGCGGACCTTGGCGAACAGCGCCTTCACGTCGTTAGGCTTGGTGAGGTCGGCCTCGATCGCGATCACCTCGCCATGCGCCTTCAACTCCGTCGCGCTCGCGTCGAGGTCACCACCGGGCTGATCGGTGATCGCGACGCGCACGCCCTCCTGCAACAACATCCGGGCGGTTTCCTTGCCCATGCCGCTGTCGGCCCCGGTGACGAGTGCGATCTTGCCTGCGATATCGAGGTTCATGGTCGTATCCTTGTCGGAGTGTAGGTCATGCCCAGGCCTTGGGCCCGCCATCGTCGAGCGCGCGGTCGAGGTAGAAGGCGGCGCTGATCAGCGCGAGGTGGCTGAACCCTTGCGGGAAATTGCCGAGGAAGCTGCCGTCCTGCGCGATTTCCTCGGCGAACAGGCCGAGGTGGTTGCCGTGCGCGAGCAGCTTCTCGAAATTCCAGCGCGCTTCGTTCAGCCGCCCTGCCCGCGCGAGGCATTCGACGTACCAGAACGAACAGGCGACGAACGTCCCCTCCCGCCCCGGCAAGCCGTCGTCGATCGTGTAGCGATACACCTGCCCATCGTCGGACAGGTCTTCGCCGATCGCCTCCAGCGTGGCGAGCCATTTGGGGTCGGTTGGGCCGATGAAGCGCACCAGCGGCATCATCAGCAGCGCGCCGTCGACCGCCATGTCCTCGGGCGCATCGCCGATCGCGCGGACGAAGCGGCCTAGGCCGTCGTTCCAGAAATTCGCCCAGATGTCCTCGTTGATCGCGGTCCGAACCTCCGACCAGCGCACTAGCGGTGCGGGCAGCGAGCGTTTCTGCGCCAGCCGCACCGCGCGATCGACCGCGACCCAGCTCATCAGCCGGGAATGGAGGTAGTGCTTCTTCGGCCCGCGGACCTCCCAGATGCCGGAGTCCGGCGTCGCCCACGTCTCGCAGACCTGATCGACGATGCGGCAGATCGCCATCCAGGAATCATGCGCGATCGGCTCGCCATATTTGGTGCCGAGATAGGTCGCGTCGAGCAACGCGCCGTAGATATCGTGCTGCGTCTGGTCCTTCGCCTCGTTGCCGACGACGATCGGCGACGCGCCCTCGAACCCGGCGAGATCGAGCGGACGTTCGTCGGCGATCGGGCCGCCGTCGAGCGCATACATGACGCCGAGATGGCCCTTCGAACACGCCTGCGCGCGGTCCATCGTCCAGTGGAGGAAGTCGACCGCCTCGCTCTGGAAGCCGAGGCGCAGCAGCGCATAGACGGTGAACGAGGAATCGCGGATCCACGTCGCGCGGTAATCCCAGTTGCGGACGCCGCCGGGCGCCTCGGGCAGGCCGAAGGTGGCCGCCGCGGCGATCGAGCCATGGCGGCGCGAGGTCAGCAGTT
Organism: Sphingomonas sp.; assembly: GCA_021154945.1. GTDB lineage: Bacteria > Pseudomonadota > Alphaproteobacteria > Sphingomonadales > Sphingomonadaceae > Sphingomonas. The sequence continues at coordinate 11,786 of JAJNQF010000062.1, read as the reverse complement.
TGAGCACCATCGCCGAGCGCTCGACGGTCTCGCGCCAGCGGCCGCGATAGCGCGACTGGCGGCTCCATGTCCGCCAATAGGCGATGTCCTTCTCGACGATCGCATCGAGCGCCTCGGTGTCGAGCGAGACGTCGTCCGGGTTGCTAAGGATCAGCGAGACGGTATCGCCTTCGCGCAATGCGATCTCGGCCGTGAGGTCGCAACCGTCCGCGACCAGCGATGCCGCGCCGTGAAGTGCCAGCGCCAAGCCCGTCTCGTGATCGAACCGCCCGCGCGAGACGTCGGCGCCGTTGATGGTAACCGACGCCTTGCGCCCCGCCGCGCCATAATCGAACCGCGGCGCACACCGCACACGGATCGTCGCCGCCCCGCGCGTGCAGGTCAGCCGTCGCACCAGCCGGGGCGGTGCATCGTCGACGTCGTTGCCGACCGGCATCAGGTCGACGAGGTCGATGCTCGCCGCATTCGCCATCCAGCGGGTGAGCAGGATATTGGTCTCGGGCAGATACATCTGGACGATGTTCGCGCCGGGCAGCTCGGGCTCGACCGCGAAATGCCCGCCCTTCTCGTCGTCGAGCAGCCGCGCGAAGACCGAGGCGCTGTCGAGACACGGCCAGCAGAGATAGTCGATCGTACCCGCCGTATCGACCAGAGCAATCGTCTCCAGATTGCCGATCGCGCCATGATCCGCGATGGGTATGGCGGGCTTGTCGCCAAGCTCACCCATTGTTGCGGAAGCCGGGATACAGGCTCATGCCGCCATCGATAGTGAGCGTCGACCCTACGATATAGTCAGCGGCATCGGAGACGAGGAACAGGGCGGCGCGGGCGACATCCTCGGGGTCGCCGATCCGGCCGTAGGGGATCAGTTCGAGCAGCTTGTCCTGGTCGGCGGTGGCGTCCGCATTGATCTCAGTCGCGATCGCGCCGGGGGCGATGCCGTTCACGCGGATGCGGTCGCCGGCGATCTCCTGCGCGAGCGTCCGCATCAGCATCCCGCTGCCGCCTTTCGACGCGGCGTAGTTGGCGTGGCCCGCCCAGGGAATGACCTCGTGCACCGAGCTCATGAACAAGATCTTGCCGATCGGCCGGCTGAAGCCGCGGTCGCCCTGCTTGCGGAACCGGCGGACCGCCTCGCGCGACACGAGGAACTGCCCCGTCAGGTTGACGTCGATGACTCGCTTCCAGTCCTCCAGCGTCAGGTCGGCATAGGCCGCGTCCTTCTGCATGCCGGCATTGGCGAAGACGATGTCGACGCCGCCGTAGCGCTCGACCGTCTCGTCGAACAACTTCAGCACCGCCGCCTCGTCGGACGTATCCGCCTTGCACGCAAACGCTTCGCCGCCCGCCTGCTCGATCGCCTCGACCACCTCGCGCGCCTTGTCCGCGCTGCTGTTGTAATTGACCGCGACCTTTGCGCCGGCCTTGGCAAAGGCGATGGCGGAGGCGCGGCCGAGCCCGGAACTCGCGCCGGTGACGATCGCGGCCTGGCCTGTCAGGTCGATGTTCATGGCTGGTCCTTCGCTTGGGGATTTCACTGGAGGCATCGCCGCTCAACGCGCCCCGCGGTCAGTTTCTCCAAGGCTCCATGAACCGTTCGGCAATCGCGCTGATCTGCATCAACCGTCCGATTTCGGTGCAACTCTTACGGCTCGCCACGCGCTGTGGGTCTTGAGTAGCTACGAGGACGGCACATGACCAAGACCATCGCCAAGGATACCGGCACGCCACCGAAAGGTGCCACGTTCGAAACGCAGATCGGCGAAGGCGGCGAACTGCACCAGATCGCCAGCGGCGAAGGCGCCGTATTGACGACGCAGCAGGGCATCCCGGTTGCCGACGACCAGAACTCGCTGAAAGTCGGTGATCGCGGGCCGACGTTGCTGGAGGATTTCCACTTCCGCGAGAAGATCTTCCATTTCGATCACGAGCGTATTCCCGAGCGCGTCGTTCATGCTCGCGGTTACGGCGCGCACGGCACGTTCACGCTGACCGAGAGCCTGGAAGAATTCACGAGCGCCGGCATCCTGACAGAAGTCGGCGAGCAGACGCCGATGTTCCTTCGTTTTTCGACGGTGGCGGGCAACAAGGGCTCCGCCGATCTGGCGCGCGACGTGCGTGGTTTCGCGGTTAAGTTCTATACCAAGGAAGGCAATTGGGATGTCGTCGGCAACAATATCCCGGTGTTCTTTATCCAGGACGCGATCAAGTTCCCCGACCTGATCCATGCCGCCAAGCAGGAGCCCGACCGCGGTTTCCCGCAGGCACAGACCGCGCATGACAATTTCTGGGACTTCATCAGCCTGACGCCGGAATCGATGCACATGGTCATGTGGATCATGTCCGACCGCACCATCCCGCGCGGCTTCCGCTTCGTCGAGGGCTTCGGCGTGCATACCTTCCGGCTGGTCAACGCCGAGGGTAAGGGCACCTACGTCAAGTTCCACTTCAAGCCCAAGCTGGGTCTCCAGTCGGTCGCGTGGAACGAAGCGGTCAAGATCAACGGTGCCGATCCCGACTTCCATCGTCGCGACCTTTGGGACGCGATCGACCAAGGTAACTTCCCCGAGTGGGACATGGGCGTGCAGTTGTTCGACGACGAGTTCGCCGACAAGTTCGAGTTCGACGTGCTCGATGCGACGAAGGTCATTCCCGAGGAGCAGATTCCGGTCCGGATCATCGGCAGCTTCAAGCTCGATCGTCTGGTGGACAATTTCTTCGCCGAGACCGAGCAGGTTGCGTTCTGCACGCAAAACATCGTGCCGGGGATCGGTTTCACCAATGATCCGCTGCTGCAGGGCCGCAACTTCTCGTATCTCGATACGCAGCTGAAGCGTCTAGGTAGCACCAACTTCACGCATATCCCGATCAATGCGCCGAAGATTCCGGTGAACAATTACCAGCAGGACGGCCACATGGCGATGCATGCCCGCAAGGGTCGTGCGAACTATGAGCCGAACAGCTGGGAAGGCACGCCGCGCGAGAGCCCGACCAAGGGCTATAAGCACTTCCCGTCGCAGGAGACGGGGCGCAAGGCACAGGTCCGTTCGGCGACGTTCGCCGATCACTACAGCCAGGCGCGGCAGTTCTTCATTAGCCAGACCGAGATCGAGCAGAAGCACATCGGCGATGCGCTGACGTTCGAGCTGTCGAAGGTCGAGCGGGTCGATATCCGCGAGTTGATGGTCGGGCATCTGCTCAACATCGACGAAAAGCTGGCGAAGACGGTCGCGACCGGGCTCGGCCTCAAGGCGATGCCCCCCAAGGCGAAGGCTGCGGTCGAGCCCCGCACCGACCTGCCTGCTTCGGACGCGCTCAGCATCCTGAAGAACACTACCGGCAGCTTCGAAGGTCGCAAGCTGGGTATTCTCGTCACCGACGGGGCGCCGGCTGCGATCGTGCAGGCTCTGGTCGATGGGATCGTCGCGGCGAAGGCCACGTACGAGATCATCGCGCCAAAGGTCGCTGGCGCAACGCTCGACGACGGGACGCTCGCGGAGGGCAAGCACAAGATCGATGGCGCGCCATCGGTACTCTATGATGCCGTCGCGATCGTCGTGTCGGCGGATGGGGCGAAGAAGCTTGGCAAGGACAAGACCGCCAAGGACTTTGTCAGCGATGCGTTCGGGCATGCCAAGTTCATCGGCTTTAACGCTGACGCAAAGCCGTTCCTCGAAAAGGCCGGCATCGAGGACGAGGACATGGACGACGGCGTGATCGCGCTGGGCGGCAAGGGCGATGTCGATGCGTTCCTCAAGACGCTCGGCAAGCTGCGCATCTGGGATCGCGAACTGAACGTCGATCTCGACGCTCCCGCGTTCGAAGACCCCGAGGCGGCTTGATCGCTTCGATAAAGCCTAAGGCAACGCCACCGTACGCTCAGCGTGCGGTGGCGGTGGCCATTCCCGTCAAGAACGAAGACCAGTATCTGGGCGGATGCCTAGACGCGCTGGATCGTGCGGCGGGGCGCTACGGTGGCGAAGTCGTCATCGTCGCGATGGCGAACGATTGTACCGATGGGACGATCGAGATTTTGAACACCTGGCGGCCGAACCATGCAACGCTTGCATGGTCGGCCGTTTCGCTTTTACCGGGCGCTCGGCACGCCGGTTGGGCGCGGCGCCTGGCGCTCGATGCAGGCGCGAACCTGCTGACCCATCATACCGATTTGCTGCTGTCGACCGACGCGGACACGAACGTCGCGGCCGACTGGATCGTGCGGATCGTCGCGCACATCGATGCGGGCAACGATGCCGTGGCCGGACGTGCGCTGACGCTCAAGGCAGATCGCGCATCGCTGGGCGTCACGGCACAGCATCGGCTGGACCAGCTCGGACGCTATTACACCGCGCTCGATTATCTTCGCGCTCGCGCTGAGACGCAGCCACATGATCCTTGGCCTCGCCATTTCTACGAAGGCGGCGCGAGCATCGCGGTCACACACGCGATGTACCGTCGGATCGGTGGTGCGCCCACGCCGTCCGTGGCAGAGGACCGTGCGCTGTTCGACCGCATCCGCGCGCATGGCGGCCAGGTGCGCCACCCGCTGAACGTGCGCGTGTTCACGTCCTGCCGGATCTCTGGTCGCGCGCCGGGCGGCATGGCCGATGCCGTGGCGCGGTGGATCGATCAGCCGATCGACGCACCGTTGCACGAAACCTATGCCGTGGTGGCCGCGCTCAACCCCGCGGTAGCCAGGCCGGACGATCAGTTGAGCTTTGCGACTTTGCCTGCGGCGATCCGGGAGGCGCAGTCGCTGATTCGCCTAACCCGCACCTTCGAGCCGCCAGAGATCGAGCCGGTACGCCTCGTGCCGGTCGCTGCGAACGACCGCGACGCGATCGTCGAGCGCAGCGTGCAGTTCGGCAACGGCCTCGTCCCCGCTTTTGGGATAATCGGTCTCGCCGATCCAATGGACCAGCATCACATACCCGCCTGACACCACCGCGCCGCGCAGATAGCCTGCGAGCCGGACGATGTCGGCGCTGTCCCAGTAATAGACGACCTCCGACAACATCACGAGATCGAAAATCCCCTCGGGCGCTTCGTCGGGTAGGCGGCGCTGCTCGATCGTCACGTTCGGCTGATTTGCACACCGCGCACGCGCCGAGGCCAGCGCGGTCGGTGAGACGTCGACCGACAGCAACGCGTCGCACCGCGAACCAAGCTGGGTTGTCAGCACACCATTCGCGCACCCGACTTCCAGCGCATTGGCGAACCGCGGCTGGGGCAAGGCGGCGAGCGTCTCGGCGTATTTTGCGGCTTCGTACGCGCTGGTTTCGAAGTCCCAGGGATCGCCCTTGTCCTTATAGAGCGCCTCGAAATAGTCGGGGGCGATCGAGTGTTCACGACGCACGGGGGATCTCCAGCAATAGGGTTGTGGGCCGATCGAGCAGACGGAGCATCCTGTCGGGGAGGCGGAAGTTCTCAGCGGCACCGACGATACGCCCGCCGCGCTGGCTGCGGTGGCATGCCATCGCGCGACGTTGTTGCGGCCTGGCCGCCGCCGTGTCGATCGAGACGACGCGGTGACGGCGGACACGCTCGACTACGTCCGCAACGGTCCAGCCCCAGACGACATAGTGATACAGGCGAACCGCTATACGCCGCGCGACTGCATCGGCGAGGGCTGCGGCGGCCTCGTGATCGCAGTGCGGCTCGCCGTCCCACGTTACCGCGATCCGGCGTATATCGCGGGCGCGACACCAGGTCGCCAGGCGATCCGCGGTGCGTTCGAAGCGCGGGTCGCCGGGTTTCGGCGGGGCCGCATCGGGCCAGTCGAGATGCAGCGGGGCCTCTCCGCCCAGCAGGCGCAACGCGGCGGCGGCTTCGGTACGGCGTAACCCGGCGATACGCGTGCGGCTCCAACCCGGTGCGTCGGGGTGTGATCCCGCGCCATCGGTCACGAATGCGGTATGCGCGCGTCCCCCGCTGGCAGCGAGCGCGGCGATCAGTGCACCACAGCCGAGCGTCTCGTCATCGGGATGCGGCGCGAGGATCAGCCACGGACCTTGCGCCGCGGCTGCCTTGGCGGACATCGGTCGGGCGCGACGGAAGAGTGTGCTCCAGGCGCGATGGCCCGGCGCTACCACCACCGATCGTCGCCCCAGCAATCCTCCTCCAGCCATGCCGCCGCCGCCCGATCGCGTGCCTGGTCGGGCACCGGCTGACGCAAATACAGCCCGAGATCGCGGGTGATCCGGTCGATCCGGCTGGCGGCGAAGAAGGACGCGGTACCGACCGAGCGCGCCGCCGCCTCCATCGTCTTCAGCCCCGCCTCCTCGACGATGCCGCGGGTCATCAGCACGAACGGGATCGCCTCGGTCGCGTGCGCCTCCGCCAGATGCGCGGCGCGACGTACCCAGAGGCCGGCGCTGCGCGTCTCCGTCAGGCAGGTGGCGAACCGCGCACGCTGGACCGCGTCGTCGCCCTTGCCGGTCGCGACGAGGTGATCGCGCAGATGCCGGACCAGCGCCTCGACCGCGCCGAGCTGGACCGCGGTGAACCGCCATGCGCCGGCACTGAACCGCGGCTCGGTTTCGTACACGTCGGGGGCGCCGATCATGCCCTCGGCACCGATCGGCATGTCGGAGAAATCGAACAGGCCGCTGCACGTGCCGCGCATGCCGCGAACCTGCCATCCGCTATTGTCCGCGCGCGCGGTTTCGCCAGCGATCGGGACGAGGACGAGTTGCTTGCCGCCGGTCGCGTCCCGCGCGGTCACCAGGATGCGACCGAGGTGCCCCGCCCCGGTTGCGAAACTCTTGCGGCCCTGGAGCAGCCAGCGACCGTCGCCGTCCGGGCGGATCGACAGACCGGGCTGCGGCTCGGTGTTCCAGACCCCGTAGACGCGACCAGCCTCGAGATCGCTCTCCAACGTCCGCCGCTGGGCGTCGTCGCCATAGGCCGACACGAGCTGCGCCGCGTTCACATGGCCCTCGAACACGCGACCGAGGCTGAGATCGGCGCCACCGATGGCGCGCAATACGTCGACCAGCGCGTCGGTCCGTTCGGGAGACGAGACGTCGACGAAACCGGCAAGCGCTCCTACCTCGTGCAGCGCGGCGACGCGCTCGGCGGGGAACACCTCGTCTCCGTTGGTGCGATCCCAGTCGGCTGCCAGCGCGCGGACCGCCTCCAACGTCGTCCAACCCTGTGGATGTGCGGGCGATCGTGCCGGTGATGTCATGGCCAGTGGATCAATCCCCGCGCGCTGCGAACCATGCGATACGGCCGCTGTGCCAGTAGAACGCCGGAACGCCGCGAGCGTTGCGTGTCTGGGCCTCGGCGACGGTTAACCAGATCCAAATTCGCCCAAAACCTTTGGTTAACGCTTGGCCGGCATAGTCGCGCGATCGGAAGGGACCGGATCGATGGCACAGAAACAGGATGTCTTCGCGCTGGTCGGCAAGCGGATGTGCGCGTCGCCGCGGCATGGCGATCTCGCTACCGGGTATGACGTACCCCCGATCGCGGACCTGATCCGGCGGATCGACCGTGCGCTGCTGGAACGCCGCGCGGCCTGAACGTCTAGTCGTCTGCGCCGGCCATACCGATCGCGGACGCATACATCTGCGCCGCGCGCTGCTCCCGCGGGTCCTTGAACGCGCGTGTCGGATCGGGCGCATCGCCGGTCGCGCGCAACACCGCCCATAACGCGAACCGTCGACCGGCATCGCGCTCGGTGCCGAACGCCAGCGACACGCGGTCGCGTCCCGCTTCCAGCGCCTCGGGGCTGAGCGTGTCGATGTCGGTCGTGCCGAAGAAGTGGTGCGAAATCGCGTCTAGGTCCATGCGAACAGCCTAGCGGACCGCCCGCCCCCCGCGCAATCGGATGCGGCGATGCGGCGGCGCATAGCAACGGTTGCGATCGCGCCGCTCTCCGCTTAGACGCCGTCGTCCGGCTCGTCCTAGCGCCGGTACGGAAGAGTGTCCGAGTGGTTTAAGGAACTGGTCTTGAAAACCAGCGATGGGGTAACTCATCCGTGGGTTCGAATCCCACCTCTTCCGCCAGCACCCGTCGATAGTGCGTCAGTTCGCCTTGGTCGGCGGGATCACGGGCATCGGTAGCGGGGCAACGGGTACGCCTTCGTCGACGAGAGCCTTTGCTTCGGCGAGGCTCGCCTGGCCGTGGATGGTGGCGTGTTTCTCTTCGCCGAGATGCATGGCGCGGGCGCGATCGGCAAACGCGGTGCCGACCCATTCGGAGGACTCCAGCGCCTTGGCTTGTTGCTTGGCGATCAGCGTCATCGCCGCCTTCACCATTGCCGGACTGGGCGGCGACTGCCTAGCGTTGCCCTTGGACAGGATCGAGGGCGCCATCGGTGCCTTGATGACGTCGCCGTCGTCGCAGAGCGGGCAGCGAACATGGCCGGCGGCGCGTTGCGTCTCATACGCGTCGCTCGAGGCGAACCATGCCTCGAACACGTGCTCGCCGCTGCATTTGAGGTCGAAGACGATCATGCCACGGTCGTGACGGGGGGAATGGCCCGACGATGCGCGATCGCGGGGATGCGTGCGCGGACCTGCTCGACCCGTTCCAGATCGTTCTCCGCGAACCCCAGTCCGGCTGCCTCGCCCATGTCGAGGATCACCTCGCCCCACGGATCGACGACGAGCGAATGGCCGTATGTCTCGCGCCCGTCCTGATGCACGCCGGTCTGTGCCGCCGCGACGACGAACGCGCCGGCCTCGATCGCGCGTGCGCGCAGCAGGACGTGCCAGTGCGCGGCGCCGGTCGGTCGGGTGAAGGCGGCGGGAACGGAGAGCATCGTCGCGCCGGCATTGCTCAGCGCCCGGTAGAGATCGGCGAAGCGGAGGTCGTAGCAGATCGACGCACCTAATCGGCCGGCCGGCGTATCGACCACGACCGCCGTTTCGCCGCCGACATAAGCCGCGGACTCCCGCCAGCTTTCGCCCGTCGGAAGGTCGACGTCGAACAGGTGCAGCTTGTCGTAGCGGGCACGGATCGCACCGGCAGGATCGATGACGAACCCGCGATTGGCGAACTTGCCATCCGGGCGGCGGACCGCGAGCGAGCCGAGGTGCACCCAGACGCCGGAGTTGGCGGCGGCGGCACGCACCGCCGCCAGCACGGGATCGGCGTCTTCGGTGACGATCGACGCCGCACCCCGCGTACGATCGCGGTCGATCAGCCCCGACATCTCGGGGGTGAACAACATCGCTGCGCCGGCCGCTCCAGCTTCACCGATCGCACCGACCAATGTTTCGGCGTTGACGGCGGGATCGATCCCGCTCGTCATCTGGAGAACGCCGATCCTGGTCATCAGGCGAGGAGAGGGTCGAGGCCACCCTTGGCGTCGAGCGCGGCGAGATCGTCGGACCCGCCGATATGCTTACCGTCGATAAAGACCTGCGGCATCGTGTTGCGACCGCCCGACCGCTCGACCATCTCGGCCTTTTTCGGGCCACCCATGGTGACGTCGAATTGCTCGGGTTCGACGCCCTTCGATGCGAGGAGTTTCAGCGCGCGCGTGCAGTACGGGCAGAACGCTTTGGTGTAGATTTCGACTTTAGCCATGTAGGCGGAGGTGTGGTTTCGCCCTGCGCTTGTCAATCGTCCGGCGACGAGAGGACGCGTGCCCAGCATAGAATCGTCACCGATCGCGCGCCTGCCTTCAACAGCGCGCGCGTGCACGCGTCGGCGGTCGCGCCGCTGGTGTAGACGTCGTCGATCAGCACGATCGCCCTGCCTCGCACGCGATCGGAAGCGGCCACGCCGAACGCGCCGGCCACGGCCTTGGCGCGCTGACGACCGCCCAGGCCGCGCAACAGGATGGTGCGGCGCTTGCGGATCAGGACGTTGCGATCGTGGCGCACGCCCGACAACAGCGCGACGGCGTCGGCGATCAACGCGGCCTGATTGAAGCCGCGCGACCAGATCCGCCAGCGGTGCAGCGGCACGGGGACGAGAAGATCGGTGTCGGGGGGCAGCAATCGCCGCATCTGCCGCGCCATCGTCTCGGCAAAGGCGATCCGGCCGCCATATTTCAGCCGCAGCGCCAGCGTGCGCGCGATCGGCCCGTAAGCGACCGCAGCGCGGACTCCGGCGTGACGCGGCGGTGCGGCGAGGCAGGCCGCGCAGCACGCGCCCTCGCCGCGATCGAACGCGAAGGGTCGGTTGCAGCGCGCGCACCATGGCGGACCGAGAAACCGCAGTGCGGTCCAGCAGATCGCGCAGAACCGGTGATCCTCCGCGACGGGCACGCCGCAACCGGGGCAGCGCGGTGGCAGGGCGAACCCGACGATGTGACGGAAAGGGTCGCGTATCCTCATGCAGACCTCCCGCCACGCGACCCGCGTTCTACCTCAGAGCTTGTCGGCGCGGCGCGACCACGGCACAAGCGCAGACGTGTCCGATATCGTTTCAGAAAATGCCGCCCCGGAAATCTTCGACCGGGCCGCCCGCCGCCTGCGCCGCGACAGGGCCGCGCCCGGCTATGCCGAGCATGATTTCCTGCGCGCGACTATGCTCGACGGCATCGCCGAACGCCTTGACGCCGTGACGCGGGACTTCGCGGACGTTCTCGATCTCGGCTGTTTCGACGGAAGCTTCGTCGCTCCGCCGGGTGCCCGCGTCGCGCGCTGCGATCCGGGATATGCCTTTGCCGCGCGGTCGGGCGGCGTGCAGGCGGACGAGGACCGGCTGCCCTTCGCCGATTCCTCGTTCGATCTGGTGGTGAGCGCGGGCATACTCGATCAGGTCGCCGACCTGCCGGGCGCGCTGTCGCTGATCCGCCGCGTGCTGCGTCCCGATGGCCTGTTCCTCGGCGCGTTCGTCGGCGCGGGGAGTCTGCCGGCACTGCGCACTGCGCTTCGGACCGCGGAGGGCGATCGCCCGGCGGCACGGCTCCATCCGCAGATCGACGTGCGATCCTCCGGTGACCTGCTCATGCGGGCCGGGTTCGCGTTGCCGGTCGCCGATGTCGAGACGCTCGATGTCGGCTACCGGGATCTCGGCCGGCTGTTCGGCGACCTTCGTGGCATGGCGGCCGGTAATATCCTGGCGCAGCGCCAGCCGCTGACGTCAGCGGTGGTCGGACGCACGTTCGCAGCCTTTGCCGAGGCAGCGGATGCCGGCGGGCGCACGCACGAGACGTTCCGGATCGTCTTCCTGACCGGCTGGTCGCCCGATCCCTCGCAGCCGAAGCCAGCGCGGCGTGGCAGCGCGACCGCGTCGCTGGGCGAGGCGCTGAAGCCCCGCGCCTGAGAGGCTAGTCGATCATCCCGTCGCCTGCGGCATCGCGGGCGAGGATGGCACCCATCGCGTCGAACAACGCGTCCATCGCGACGGGTTTGAAGATCACGTCGTCGGCGCCCGCGACCATGCACCGTTCGCGAAGGTCAGGGGCGATGTCTGCGGTCACGACGATGATCGGAACCTTCGCCTTCGCATCGGGTCGGGCGCGGATATGTTCGATCGCGGTGATGCCATCCATGCCGGGCATCCGCAGGTCCACCAGGACCATCACGAAATCCTGCTCGTCGAGGATCTCAAGGCCACGTTCGGCGCTCTCCGCCTCGACCATCGTCACGCCCGCGACGTCGAGCATGTCCTTGACAACACGCCGATTCATCCGGTCGTCTTCGATGAACAGAACGTTCACTTCCGCCCCCTCGGAGGGTCACGCAGCGGAGGTAAAATCGGCATCATATCGCAGCATCTACGCGTCAAGCAGCGTGCGATACAAGGTTCGGATTTGCGTTTTTATTTGAAACTGATCCATGTAATAAACGTGTGACGAGTTCCCCGCCGCTGACCGGTC
>JAJNQF010000051.1 GCA_021154945.1 Sphingomonas sp. | reverse complement strand
AACCATGGGCGCGAAAAGCGATTGGTACGACGGCGCCGCACCCGTGCGCCGCGCAGAAACCTGTCCCTCGGAAGGATAAGTCATGCTCGAACACATCCCCGCTTGGCTCGGCCATGCGATGAGCGGCCTGCGCGCCGGTGCCGACAAGCTCGCGATCGTCCAGCTCGGCGGGAATTTTGAAACGCTCGACCTGACCAGCCCGGCGTTCGCGCATGAGGCGCGCCTGCCGCCACGGTTCACCGCGGATGGCGAGGGCGTATCGCCGCCGCTCGTCTGGAGCGAACCGCCGGTCGGGACCGAGCGCATGGTCCTGATCGTCGAGGATGCCGACGCGCCGACGCCGCAGCCGCTGGTGCACGCGATAATCTGGGGCCTCGAAGCCGATGCGGGGCGGCTGGCCGAGGGCGCGATCGTTGCCGACGACGCGGGCGACGCCGCAGGGCGCGACGTGGGGCGCAATTCATACCTTCGCGAGGGCTGGCTGCCACCCGATCCGCCCAGCGGACATGGCGAGCACCGTTACGCGTTCCAGCTGTTCGCGATCGGTGCGGGGGCAGGGGATGCCGGCGCGACACCCGGGCGCTCGGCGGTGATCGAAGCCATTACCGGCCATGTGTTGGCGGCAGGGCTGCTGATCGGAACATATTCGCGGGAGGAGGAGGCACCGATCGGACCTGTCGGACTGAGCGTACCTGCCTGAACCTTGCGGTTGTTCAAACCTGGGGGTTCAGGCGAGTGTCACGCCGGTTTGCGTCACGATCAGGAGGATGGTGGTGGAAAAGGCGGCGAGGCCGATAAGAACGCTGCGACCCATGATTGCTCTCCGAAAAAAGGCTAGGTGTCGTAATCAGGCGCCAGGATCAGGCGATCGGGATGATCGGCGTAGCGGCGCTGACGGCGATGGCTGCGAAGAAGACTGCGCCGACGAACGAGAGAGCAATGCGCTGGGCGGTTTCGAAACGGAACGACATGGGGATTTCCTTCGATTGGCGGGGTGTCGGACCATCCGGCCCCCGATATCGAATGCTTTGCACGGCCCGTGCCAGTTTTTTAACTGGCTGATTTACCGAGACTTTTCATTTTACTGGTCGCCGAGTTGGGAAACCGCACCACACGTCCGTCGTAAATCGCGCCAATTTGCGGGATCAGCCGGCGCAGACCCTGTCGCGACCCGCGGCCTTGGCGGTGTAAAGCAGCCGATCGGCGCGGGAAAACGCAGTCTCGGCGGTTTCCTCGGGGTGGATCGCGGTGATCCCGGCCGAGAAGGTGACGATCCCGAGCGGCATGTCCGTGTCGCGGTTGCGAAAGCGCTTGGCGGCCACGATCGCGCGCACCGAGTCGAGCAGTTTTGCCGCTTCGCTCAGGTTCAGCCCGCCGAGCAGCACCGCGAACTCCTCGCCGCCATGGCGGACGACCAGATGCGGCGCGCATTCGGTGGCCATCGCCTGCCCGATCGCGGTCAACACCCGGTCGCCGACGCCGTGGCCGTGAACGTCGTTGACGTGCTTGAACCGGTCGATGTCGCACACCGCGAGGCAGTGCGGCCCGGCCGCCAGATCGCGTGCCGCAAACGCCTCTTCGAACGCGCGTCGGTTCGGCAGGCCGGTGAGTACGTCGCGCCGCGCGCTGTCCAACGCCTCGACCAGCTTGGCGCGCAACGTCTCCGTCTCGGCCGTCGCTTCCGCCAGCCTGACCTCGCTGTCGCGGATGCGGGCGATCATGGTGCTGGTGATCCGCGTGATCTCGTCGATTTCGGCCAGTTGCGTGATCGCTGCTGCGCTCTGCTCCAGGTCACGCCCGAAGCCGCGCGTTTCGGCCTGCATCGTCCGCATGATCTGCGCGAACCCGTCGACATGCTGCTGAGTCTCGGCAACCAGCGCGATGGCGGCGTCGACCTCGGTATGCGACTCGGAACTGGACTGGCGGGATCGAACCGGGGGAGAGCCTTCGACGACCTGTCCGCCGAGTCGTTCGATGTCGCGTCGGGTCAGGCGGACGCCGTCTTCGGTCAGCCTTGCGACCGCTCTGGCGAGCGGCTCGTCCGGCGCCGAAAGTATAGCGAACGCGAAATCATAATGTGCAGGATCGGGGCTCAAGCCCTGGGCGTCGAGAAACCGGCCGATTCGCTCGAACAGCGTGGTGTCCCGCCCCGGCTTCGAGGCCGATCTTCGTGCTCGCGCATCCCGCATGGTATTCTCCGAGTCCTCCACACCGAAGATAGACCCGAAAACGTTAGCATACAGTCACCAAACCGGCAGGTATTTGCCGGTTTGGTGACGATCGATGATTTCCTCGATTATTTTCCCGTCAGCTTCTGGACCGCGGCGAGCGTCGTCGCGACGTGCTCGGCAGGGTTCATGTCGTCATGCACGAACGCGATGCGACCGTCCTTGGCGATCACGTAGCTGGTGCGCTTGGTCACGTCGCGGCCCGCGATCTGCTTGCCGAGCGCGACGTCATACCCCGCGACGACCTTCGGGCCGGCGCTAGCGACCGCAAACTTGCCCGCGCACTTCTCGGCCGAGAATTTGCTGAGCGTCTCGACATTGTCGGCCGACATGCCGATCACCGTACCACCCGCCTTGGTGAACGCCGGGATCGCCTCTGCGAACGCATGCGCTTCGGCGTTGCAGCCGCCGGTATAGGCCGCCGGGAAGAAATACAGCACGACCGGGCCCTTTTTGAGCTGCTCGGCGAGGTGGACCGTGAATACCTTGCCGGCGATTGCGCCCCGCGTGGTGAAGTCGGGCGCCCTGGCACCGGGCGCGAGCGCCGCGAAGGCAGGCGTTGCGGCGAGGAGGGCAGCGGCGGCGAGAGTCTGGACGAGGCGCATGGACGATACTCCGGTTGGATTGCAACGACCTACGCCGACGCAGGCGTTCCGTCCATTGCTCCCTGCGGCTGCGACCGATAGGCAGGGGGCATGCCAGTAACCCAAGCCGATATCGATCTCGCGCACCGCCTCGCGGATGCTGCGGGCCACGTCATCCGACCCTATTTCCGCCATGAGCACGGCGTCGAGATCAAGGACGATCAGTCCCCCGTCACGCGCGCCGATCGCGAGGCCGAATCGGCGATGCGCCGCCTGCTCGATGCGGAGCGCTCGGGCGACGGCATCGTCGGCGAGGAGTTCGGCGAGAAGGCCGGCGTCACCAACCGCAAATGGGTGCTCGACCCGATCGACGGCACGCGCAGCTTCACGGTCGGCCGGGCGATCTTCGGGACTTTGATCGCGCTGGTCGAGGATGGCTGGCCGGTGCTCGGGATCATCGACCAGCCGGTCCAGCGCGAACGCTGGGTCGGCGTCGCCGGGCGGCCGACGACGCTCAACGGCGTGCCCGTCCGAACGCGCGCCTGCCGCGAACTGGCGGGCTCGACGATCGCCACCACCAGCCCGCACCTCTTCGACGAAGACGACGTGCAGCCGTATTTGGCCCTGGTCGCGGCGATCTCCGGCGGCAACCCGCGGCAGGGGCCGGTCTATGGCGGCGACTGCTACAATTACGGTTTGCTCGCGAGCGGGCATCTCGACGTGGTCTGCGAATCGGGCCTCAAATTGTACGACTTCGCCGCGCTGGTCCCGGTGGTCGAAGGCGCTGGCGGCATGATGTGCGACTGGAACGGCGATCCACTGACCGCGGACAGCGAAGGCCATGTGCTGGCGATCGGCGACCCCGCGCGTATGGACGACGTGCTGGAAGCGATGCACCGGTTGCAGGATGGCGGTCACGATCACGATGCGCACGACGGCCACGACCACGGATAAGGATTCCCCTCCCGCCTGCGGGAGGGGCTAGGGGAGGGCACGACGTACGTACCGGCCGTCCGGCCCGCGAGGCGATCCCCTCCCCCGACCCCTCCCGCGAGCGGGAGGGGAGCAGAAGCCCCTCATACCCAACTTCAAACCATCATTCCTCATCCGTCATCCCGGCGGACGCCGGGACCCACGGACACGGAACGCCCGCCAACAATCCGAACTGCAACCATAGGCCCCGGCGTCCGCCGGGGTGACGGGGTGGGTGTGGTAGGGAAGGATGTTCCCGTACCTGCATAAGTGCTGAGGGCGTCTGCCAGGCACGACCTCCAATCAATCGCCGCGCCGCCCACCCGGCGCCCTACAAAGCGGGCAGCATCGCAACGCGTAGCGCTCCACATCATCGCCTCCTCCGTCATCCCGGCGGACGCCGGGACCCATGGACACGGAACGCTAGCCATCTACGCGCGCCCAACGATCGGCAACGGCGCCCGCCTGCCGCCAAGATGAGCTAGCGAGGGAAGGGACCGCACGGTTAGCCCCCGCGTCCTCAGAAGATCCCCAGAAACTTCTTCCGCTGTGCCTTGCCCTCGGAGCGGGTCGACTTCCCGTCTTCGGCCTTGGCCGTCGTCCCACGGCCGACATCATCGCGCGCCTCGCCCTTGGTCGTCCGCTGCGCCGCCGCGGTCGCGCCCGCCAGCACCGGTCCGCACGCCGTCGACTTCGCATCACCCACATCGACGAACGCCAGGATACCCGCCACCGGCGTCGCCACCAGTGCCAGACCAAGCCCGCTGCCGACGCGCGCCAGCAGGTCCTTCGAGATTACCTGCAGCTTCGGCGCGGCGAACATCCCGCCGACACTCACCGGCGACTGCCCCGCGAACAGGCTGAACTTTTTCGAATCCGCGCGAAATGCGAGGTCGACCGCCTCGTTGCGGAAACTGAACCCACCACGTCCGACGATGACGTTCTTGCGCGTGTCGATCAGGATCGGATCCGCCGCCGCAACGCCGCCGCGGACGGTAAAGCCGACCAACCCGCAGTTCATCTGCACCGGCTCGTCGAGCTTCCCCTGGAACATCCGCTGCGCGAACGTGCCGATGTCGAGTTCGGCAAGCTGGACGTTACGGACCGACAACGCCCCCGATGGCAGCACGAACGCGATCCGGCCCCGCGACGATGCGAGTGAATCATGGATCGAGTCGCCGCGCCCGTCGAGCTTGATCCGCCCCTTGACGGTCCCGGTCGTCCCAGCCTCGGTCAGCCCATAGCCCTTGAGCAACTGGCCCAGTGGCGTCGGTGCGAGACGAATGTCGTAGGACACGGCGCTGGGCCGCGCGCGCGTATTGAAGATGACGTCCGAGGCCACGTTGCCGCGGGCCATCGAGAAGGTCAGCGGCGACAGCGCCAGACGACCGCGCTCCAGGTCGAGCGTCAGATCAACGTTGGAGATCGGCAGGTTGCGCGACTTTACCTTGCCGATCGTCCATTTCAGGTCGGCATCGAAGATCTGCATCGTCGCGACCGGCAAATTCCCGTCGGGCAACAGGCGCTGCGGTGCGGCGCCCGTCGCCGCCGCCGCCGCCACCGCGCCGCGCGTTTCGACGATGTCGGGATTGAAGCCGATGAACGGCGCCGCATCGATGATGTCGAGGCTCTTCGTCGTCAGCACAGAGTCGAGATGGATGCGCTCGCCATTGACGATCGTCAGCTTCCCCGCGAGATCGGTCCGCCCTGCGATACCCCGCAGCCGCGTAAAGGCGTACTCGTCACCCTGTTTGATGAGTTGCGCACGCAGCTTGTATTTCCGTGTGTTCGGGATCGCGACATCGATGATGCCGAGCAACGTCGACAGGTTGGCGCCGCGCGCGGTGACCGCCAGCGGCACGTTCTCGACATCGGCGATGCTCGGCAGCGTCCCCGCAACGTCGATGATGTTGCCCGCCGCCCGCGCCCGCGCGACCAGCTTGTTCTGCCCCCGATTGGCGGTCGCATCCGGCGACAGCAGTTGCGCGGTCAGCGTGAACGGCGTCTCGCGCAGCCGCCCTCTGCCTGTCACCCCCACGGCACGCCCGATCGTCGCATCGACCGATCGGATGTCGGCGATGTTGAGGTCCGCGACAATCCGCATCCGCGGGTCGAGATAGCGCACCGACGTGCCGGTCACAGTCGCGACGTCGATCCGCGGAAACTCGAGCGGCTTACCGCCCTTCTTTTCGGAGAACGTCCAGGTATTCGCGGTGTGCGCCTTGTTCCACTCCAGGTCGACGTCACCGTTGACCAAGTCGAGCCAGTACAGCCGCCGCTTGCCGAAGATCAGGGACAGCGGCGCGATCCGCGTATCGAGCTTGTCCGCGCGGAACAGGTTCGGCCGGCTCGCCCAGTCGGGGTTCGAGAGCGTGAAGTTCTCCGCGTACAGCTTGATCCTGAACGGCGCGAAATAGAGCTGGAAATCGCCGCGCACGGTCAGCGTCCGGTGCGTCAGCGATCCGACGACACGCTCGAACGGATGCTTCAGGAAGCGCCCCTTGGTGATGTACAGCACCAGCCAGATCGCGACGATGACCGCGACGATCCCGAGCAGGATGTTGCGGATGATCCGCCGCTTGCGCCGTTTTCGGGTCTCGACCGCAATCGGCGCCGTTGCGGGGGCCGGGGAGGGGGCGTCGATCGGCGGCGTCGGGCTGGCGTCCATGCAAGCCCTATCGCATGGCAATCGCGCGAGTTCCACAATGCGGGTTCCGCGACGGTTGATATTTGCGACCAATGCGGATAGTGCGCCCGCTTCCTCGAAGGGAACGCGTTCGACGAATCGCCCGGCCAGTGTGGGCTGCCGCGGCGATTTCAGCGTCCTCCTTCGTAACCGAAAGGATAAAAATGCCCAAGCTGAAGACCAAGAGCGGCGTCAAGAAACGCTTCAAGCTCACCGCCACCGGCCTGCTCAAGCACGGCGTAGCCGGCAAGCGTCACCGTCTGGCGCATCACAACGGCAAGTACATCCGTCAGAACCGCGGCACCAAGCTGCTGTCGAAGGCCGATACCGCAGCGGTCAAGGCCTGGGCGCCTTACGGCCTGCGTTGAGCTGAGAAGGAATTAGACAATGGCACGCGTAAAACGGGGTGTTACCACCCGCGCCAAGCACAAGCGTATTTTGGTTCAGGCGAAGGGCTATTATGGCCGTCGCAAGAACACCATCCGCATCGCCCGTCAGGCCGTCGAAAAGGCCGGGCAGTACGCATATCGCGACCGCAAGGTTAAGAAGCGCACGTTCCGTGGCCTCTGGATCCAGCGCATCAACGCCGGCGTCCGCGCCGAGGGTCTGACGTATTCGCAGTTCATGCACGGCGTGAAGCTTGCGGGGATCGAACTCGACCGGAAGGTCCTGGCCGACATCGCCATGCACGAGGGCGCTGCATTCAGCGCCATCGTCGCCCAGGTGAAGGCGGCTCTCCCCCAGGCCGCGTAATCCGCGACTGAGGTGAGGTTCGGGGGGGCGTCGGTGGGAGACCACCGGCGCCCTTTCTGCGTTCGGGGTTGGGGGAGCGCTAGAGGAACGCGTGGTTTCGCAGCTCAAGCTCAAGCTCAAGCTCAAGCGGGCTTCGATCCCGATCCCGATCCCCAACCTCGATCCAAACCTCCGTTCCGCCCAAACCCCATCCGTCATCCCGGCGAACGCCGGGACCCATGGTTACGGTG
>JAJNQF010000041.1 GCA_021154945.1 Sphingomonas sp. | reverse complement strand
CTCATCCCGTTGACGGAGTTCTGCGAATGGGCTCGCGAGCCCACGGACCTCGGAGACGGCAGGAAGCCGATCAAGGGGGAGATGTGGTTCGCGGTGGCCGACCAGCCGGTGTTCGCGATCGCGGGCTTCTGGCGACGGGTCGACGACAGACGCTGCTTCGCGATGGTGACGTGCGATGCGAACGAACTGGTGGCGCCGATCCATCCCAAGGCGATGATCACGATCCTGAGGCCGGAGGATCACCAGCGTTGGCTAACCGGGAGCTACGACGACGTGCTGGCCCTGCAGCGGCCATATCCAGCCGATCGGATGACCGTGCGCGGTCCCGTATTCCCAACGCGTGGAGGCGATCCGACTCCCCGATCCGGGTGATCTCGCGCGGGGCGACCGGCATGATGATCCTGGCGGGCGACCCTGACGAACCGCGACTCAGAGGATCGGGGGCGAAGGCATGTCGTCCGACTGCTCCCCGTCGTCAGCGTATCCGCCGTCATCGGTCGGCTCCGAAGGGAGCCGCATCCTCCACCGCTCGAGACCCGACCGCAGTGCGGAGATGCGCGCGGCTTCCTCCCGGTCCAGCCCGTCCGACGACGCGTGCAGCCCGCAGGCGGCGAGAAGGGCTTCGACGTCGTAAAGAACGACGTCCGGCCGGGTCTCCATCCCATACATCGTATGCGCGCCGTCCCAGGATCTGCTGAGCAGGCCGACCGCCACCTTCGCCAGCGAAGCGGAGCTTCTCATCGCCTGCCGGGTGAGGAACTCCCGAGCCGCCTGCGGGTCTCCGATCTGCGCCCAGGCCTGTGCGACGTCGTAGTAGTGCGGCAGCGCGTCCAGGGCGCCCGCCGCGTCCGCCCGTACGATCCGGGGCAGCAGAACGGCCGCCAGTCGTTCCAGGGTTCCGTCGGGAAGATAGTTCCTGTTCCTGTTCGAAGGGGAGGGGATCACGCCGTGGGAACGGGCGATGTCCACGTACACCGTCGCCATGCCGCCGACCGCGTCTGAGACCGCGAACACCGCCTCCAGCACCTCACCGGCGGCGGTCGGACCCATCCTGTCCATCGTGCCGCCGACCAGAAGATGATGCGACGACGCAGGACCGAAGGCGCCGGCGCCACCGTTGACCGCGTGGATGGCGTCGGATCGTTCGATCAGCGCCTGCAGAAGCGGACGGAGCATTCCCTCGCCGCATCGCGGAAGCCGATGGCCGACCTCCTGCAGATACTCCGCCACGAGCGTCGCGCCTCCCTCGTCCCTGAGCGCGATCGTCTCGTCGATCAGCGCCAGATGACGGTCGGGGGTCGCCGATCCCGATGCGGCCTCGTCTACCATTCGCTTGGGCACCGCCGCCGGGGACGGAGCGAGGGCGAAGTAGGCGGCGTAGCCGGCCGGCGTGGCGATTCCCCGTCTGGCGACGACGTCGCTCCACGGCTGCCCCGAGTAGCTCGTGCCGCTCCCGAACAGGCCGGACCGGTTCGCGAACAGCGCCTTCATCAGAAGCGGTACGTCCGCCTTGGCCCCCTCTTCGAGATGCCGGAGCCGCGCCTCGACGACCGCCGGCTCCTTGTCGTCCCGGGGATGGATCGGGAAGCCTTCCTGTATCAGGAGGAGTCGGTTGTCCCTGACCCATTCGAAGATCCGGCGATCGAACAGTCGCAGTCCCTCCATGCACAGGAGATCGTGGGGGTCCACCTCGCCCTCCAGCGCGGCCCACGAGAACCGCATCGCGTTCCCGAGCCGGATCGCATCCCGGGGATGCCGGATCCAGCGATGCAGCCCCGCCTGCATCAGCTCGATCCAGCGGAGGCCCTCCGCCTCCGGCAGCTGCGGCATCGACGCGTCGAGCATGCGCATCAGCGCGGCCCGGCCCGGGACCGGTACCTCCACCTCGTGCTGGACGATCTTCTCGGCATATCCCGATCGGACGCCGTCGCCGTGCGACAGCTCGCGGAGCGCGGACCAGACGATCTGACGGTCGTATGCCAGGCAGTACGTGACGTTGGGCAGCCTGCCGACCGACTTGACCATCTGCATGAGCGAGCGGATCTCGCTCGCCGTGAGGCGGTCTATGTCGTCGACGAACACCACGAAGCGGCGACCGGACGAACCGAGCCGAAGGACCAGATCGTCGTAGCTCTTCTGCAGCGACGGCTCGTCGCGCCACTTCTTCGCCGCCTTGCCCAGCGC
This sequence comes from Sphingomonas sp., assembly GCA_021154945.1. Lineage (GTDB taxonomy): Bacteria > Pseudomonadota > Alphaproteobacteria > Sphingomonadales > Sphingomonadaceae > Sphingomonas. The sequence continues at coordinate 4,864 of JAJNQF010000041.1, read as the reverse complement.
GCCCTTGGCGACCGCCGCGGCGGCCTTGGAAGCGACGCCGCCCGTGTGATCGAGCGCGATGCCCATCTTCGCGACGGCGTCGATGAGCGTGCCGGCGCCGGAGTCCACGAAACCCGCAGCCCGGCCCCGCCACGTCCTTCTCCGCTCCGCGCCATCGCCGAGCTTCTCCGACAGCACCTTGAAGAAGGCGGCGGCCAGATCCTGGTGGCCGGCGACGATCCACGGGGCGAAGTCGAAGCACTCCAGTCCGGACGCGTCCGCGCGGCCTTCGGCGACCCACCTGCCGATGAAGGCCTTGATGAAGTTCAGGACGGTGGACTTGCCCGATCCCCATTCGCCATGAAGCCCGAAGACGTAGCCGTTCGGAGCGGCCTGGCGGACGAGGGCATCGGCCAGGCGTTCGGAGAAGGGACCGAAGCCGAGCGCGTCGTCCGTCCACGGGTCGATGCGTGGCGCGTCCTCGGGCGGGGGGATGCTGATGGTTTCCGACATGCCTCGAGCCTATGGATGCCCAACGGTTCCGCAAGCACGAACGAAGCCCGGGGTGGTGCGGGCGGCGTCACCCGGTGTTACCGGAGGGTGATCCGGTATCGGCCCGATCCGATCCGTTCTGGGGTTCCGCGGCGAGACGAACGTCGCTCCCGCCGTCATTCCTCGTCGTTCGCGACGGCAAGGATCGCCTGCAGCAGGTTGTCCGGAGTCTCGTTACCGTCGTCGTCCGGCACGATCTCCCAGGTCATCAGGTTCCGCATGCCGACGCCGGAGACTCCCTGGCTCGTCAGCCTGCATCGCCTATCGGCGGGGTTCTCCACGATGGCCACGTGATCGGTCGATACGTCTTCGGGGATCATCGAACAGAAACGACCGAGATAGGCACGTCCCGCCACATGGTCGCAGTCGTCATAGTCCTGCCTGCAAATCGAGCAGCGCTGCCGCCTCGCCAGCATGCCCATGCTCGTGAAGGTCTGCGGTGGGAACAGGCCTTCCTCCAACCGGCGAAGCTGTTCCCCCTTCTCCACGAACGATCTGAGCCGTGGATCCGCCCGCATCGCGCCATCGACGTTCTCCTGAGCGGTGATCAGCATGTTCCAGGCCTGCTCGGGTTCGTCGCTCTTGAGAAGCAGGTAGACCCTAAGTTCGCTGGCCAGAGCGCGTGCGAGGCAGGAGAACGCCAGCATGCGGCCTGCGACCACCTCGTCCTCCGATAGGATCGCGGCCAGCCGAGCCGTGTGGATCCGCTCCAGCATGGCGTCCGCGGCGGCTGCGGCCTCGCGCTGGAGACGGCTGCTGCGCGCGAGATGCAGGAGAGGACGCGACATGTCCGCCAGGTCGTTGAACGCATACTGCAGCGACATGGCCTTGGAGACGGCGGTCATCGCATGCTCCTCACGATGCGCTCCACCTCCTTCAGTCCTGCGGCGTCGCCCTCGTATCTAACCTTCCGGCATCGGCCCCGGCCGTTCTCCACGACGACCTCGAGCGAGACCTTGCGCCCGCCGGTCGCTCCGCCGAACAGCTCCTTCATGTGGTCGCGGATGAGATCGATGACGACCGACACGACGTCCGGGTCGGCCTTCAGCACTTCGGTCCCGATGAAGATCGCCGGGACCGCCCAGTCGTAGCTTCTGTTGTGGACGAACATGGTCAGGTCCCGGTCCGTCCTCAGGCGCTCGGCTTCGAGGCCGCCGGCGCGCAGCAGCTTGCGGACAGTGGAGGTCTCGCTCCTGAAATGCAGATCGTCGCCCGCTACGGCCGAGCCGAAGTTCTCGGGCAGCATGACCAGCCCGCCGGACAGCTCGCAGCCGAGATCCTGGGCACGAGCACGGACGGGCAGGTAGTCTTCGATGGTCGTCGTCATCAGTCCCCCACGAGCCGCTCCCGACGGCGGCCGCGCCGCTCGGCGTCGATCGGGAATGTCGAGCAGGCGACGGCCGGCGTCAATGCGGCGATGCGCGCATCGCCGTTCGGATCTTCGGGGCGAACGGCTCGCAGATCGACGTCCGTGATGGGTGCGTCGACGACGATCCGAACGCACGGGCCGACGCCCGCGGACGGTCGGGAACGGTTCGAAGGCCGTGTGCCGCCCCATGCGGCTCCTGCGGAGGTCGTCGGAATCGGAACGCGAGCATCCGCCGTTTTTCGGCGCACCGCGATCGGCGTCTGAAGCACCGGAGAACAACTGGCGAGCATGCACGGGCCGGCCCACTGTCCGGCATGCGGTTCGGATCCCCCGGACCGCCCGGACGACCGACCTCGGTCATCCGCCTGAAGGAGTGCTGCATGGAAGACGATCAGATGCCGTTCGGTGACGCCGAGTTCGCCGACAACGCCGAACAGAGGTGCCCCTGCGTGCTGCTGCTGGACACCTCGGGTTCGATGCAGGGCGATGCGATCGACCAGCTGAACAAGGGGCTCGCCACGTTCGCCCGCGAACTGGCGGGAGACAGCCTCGCCGCGAAGCGGGTCGACATCGCCGTCCTCACGTTCGGCCAGAAGGTCGACACGGTCTGCCAGTTCGGTGCCGTCGAGACGTTCCAGCCGCCGCTGCTCGCGGCCGGTGGCGGCACGCCGATGGGCGAGGCCGTCGAACGGGGTCTCGATCTGCTGGAGGCGCGCAAGTCGCAGTACCGGGAGAACGGGATAGCGTACTATCGCCCCTGGGTGTTCCTCATCACCGACGGAGCGCCGACCGACAAGTGGCAGCGCGCCGCGCGCCGCATCGCGGACGCCGAACACCGCAAGCAGGTCGCGTTCTATGCGGTCGGCGTGGAGGGGGCCAACATGGACATGCTCGGCGAGCTGTCGGTCCGCACGGCGCTGCGACTGCACGGGCTCGCATTCGCGGAACTGTTCCGCTGGCTGTCGAGCTCTCTCGGCTCGGTCTCCCGGTCCAGCCCGGGCCAGGCCATAGCCCTGGCGAACCCCGCTGCGCCCGGCGGCTGGGCGACGGTGGATTGAGCACCATGACCCGATGGACATGGGCCGCCGCGTCCTCTCGCGGCACCGCGCACGAGCGATGCGGGGAGCCGCGGCAGGACGCCTTCCGGATCGCCGGGCCGTCCGACGACGGCGACTTCCTCGCCGTCATCGTCTGCGACGGTGCGGGCAGCGCGTCGCACGGCGGGGCCGGTGCGAGGATCGCGGCCTGGACGCTGGCGTCCTGTGCCCGGACCTGGCTCCGCGCGACGGGTCGGCTGCCCGAGGCCGACGCTGCGGCGTGCTGGATGCTGCTCGCGCGCGAGCGTATCGCCTTCGCCGCGGAGAAGCGGGGACTCGATCCACGGGACTTCGCGACCACGGCGGTCGTCGCCGTCTCCGACGGCGCCTCGACGCTGACCGCGCACGTCGGCGACGGCGCGGTGGTCGCGCGGATCGCCTCGTCCGGCGACTGGGTCTCCCTCAGTTGGCCGGAGCAGGGCGAGTTCGCGAGCATGACCCGCTTCGTCACCGACGAGGCCAGCCTCTCGCTGCGCGTCGCTCGGCACGACGATCCGATCGACCGCCTGGCCGTGATGAGCGACGGTCTGGAGCGGCTGGCGCTCGACTTCCGAGCCGGTGAACCGCACGCTCCGTTCCTCGAGCCGATGGCGGCCCCGCTGGCCGCGTGCGGAACCGTCGGGCAGGACCGTCATCTGTCGGAGGTGCTGTCGACCTATCTCGCGAGCGATCGGGTCAACGAGCGCACCGACGACGACAAGACGCTCGTCCTCGCCGCACGCTCGTGACGGTGGCGTACCGCAACTCGTCCGGCGTCCTGGTTCCGGCGCATCGGCTTGGGCGCGGGGGTGAGGGCGAGGTGTTCGCGCTGGCGGACGGCTCGCCCCGTGCCCTCAAGATCTATGCGTCGCCCGACGGCAGGCGCGAGGCGAAGGTGCTGTCGATGGTCGCGGCCGGCCTCGCGCGACGGTGCCCCGGCGTCGCGTTCCCCGAAGCGCCCGCTTACGCGCACGACGGCTCCTTCGCCGGTTTCGTCATGCCGCTGGTCAAGGAGGGCCATCAGATCCACGAGCTCTGCTCGCCGGGTTCCCGTCGCCGGGAGTACCCGAACGCCGACTGGCGGTTCCTGGTGCGCAGCGCCGTCAACACGGCGCGCATCATGGAACGCGTCCATGCCGCCGGTGCCGTCGTCGGGGACGTCAACGGCTCGGGGGTGCTGGTGTCGAAGCGCGCGGTCGTGGCGCTGATCGACGCCGACAGCTTCCAATGGGGCACCGAGCATCCCTGTCGCGTCGGCGTCCCGGAGTTCACGCCGCCGGAACTGCAGGGCAGAAGCCTGGATGGCGTGATCAGGACGGTCGACCACGATGCATTCGGAATCGCCGTTCTGGTGTTCCAGCTCCTTTTCCTCGGTCGGCACCCCCATGCCGGCGTACCGAGGGGACGGGATCTGCCTCTGGTCGACGCCATCGGCCAGAACTGCTTCGCCTACTCCCGGATCCAGTCCGTCAGGCTGGCCCCGCCCCGGGGCACGCTCCTGATGAGTGATCTGCCGCTGGGACTGGCGACGCTCTTCGAACGGGCGTTCGCCGGTCACGGCCGCCGCCCCCCGGCGCATGAATGGGTCGCCGAGCTGGAGCGGCTGGAGGCGGCGATCGCTCCCTGCGCGCGCAAGGAGGGACACTACGTGCCGAGCCCGACCGGGAGCTGCCCCTGGTGCCGGATCGAACGCACCACCAGCACCCCGGTCTTCGGTTCAGGCACACCCGTCGCGTCCCCTCGAACGTCGCCGGTGCCGGTGCCGGCGAGCCCCGGCCGCTCGGAGGCCGGGCGCGTGCTCGCGCGCGCGAAGGCGGAGGCGGGCGAACGCGTCCGTCCGCGCGTTCGCATCCGCATGCCGGCGGCCAGCGACTTCGCCGCCAGCGCG
>JAJNQF010000032.1 GCA_021154945.1 Sphingomonas sp. | reverse complement strand
CCGCCCGACGTGCCGTGGCGTTGATGCCACTTTCCACACCGCACTCCGATCCCGTGGTGGGGGCGCTCGACCAGGCCCCCCATTGTTTCGAGCGACCTGCTCCATGTGGGGATGTGGCCGGTCGCCATCGAGGTGCAGCCCTATGCCGCGCCGCGCGCCATGGAGGCATCGCGCCGGCGAGTCGCAAGCTGCTCTCGGGGGCGCTCGGCCGTGATGGGGCGGCGTGGCAGCCGCCGGCAAATGGCCCGCCGTTCACGCGCGAGACCTGCGCTTGACTCCAGTCGGAATCTTTTTTATCTGCGGCTCCGCCACAACGACTTCGGTGGTGCCAGCCACGATCATTCGACGGAGCCTCCAGTGACTCACGCAACCAGATTCGGTGCCTGCCGCACTCCATCGGTGCTCGCGTGCTAGGTGCGGGAGCTGCACGGCGCTTGCCGGCACGCGGCGCCGCCTGCCTCGCCTTCGCTCTGGCCTTGGCGGGCGCGCCTGGACGGGCCGCGGCTGCCACGACACCACCGCCGATGCTTCTCGGCATCTTTCCGAGCGCGGAGCTCACGCAGCCGAGCGCGATCGGAGAGTTGGCCGCGATCGACGCGTGGACGGCGGCCGCGGGGGGCTCGCGCACGACGATCGCCGGGACCTTCATCGACCTCGAGGTCGGCAACCCGAATTTCAACGTCATCGAGCAACTCGAGGCCGCCTGGGCCGCCGGCACCACTCCGCTGGTGAAGACTCCCGTCCAACGCACCGCGAAGGCGATCGCCGACGGGGCGGCGGATGCCGGGATCACGGGATGGGCGCGGGCGTATGCCGCATGGACGGCACGGGGCGGGGGGCGGTTCGCGTTCCTGGCGCCCCTGCCCGAGGCGAACTACGTCGACTCGGCGCCCTACACCTTGGATCCGGAGAACTTCAAGAAGGCCTACCGACGCATCGTCGACATCTTCGAGCGCGAGGGCGCATCCCGGTCGAAGGTCCGATGGGTCTTCGCGCCCAACGGCTTCACCGATGACGGAGACCCGGAGTGGGAGGAATACTACCCGGGCGACGCGGTCGTCGACGTGGTCGGGTTCAGCCAGTACAACTGGGGATTCTGCCCCGGTTTGCCGTACGACGTCTGGCTCGACCCCACCACGATCGCGGCCAAGGACAACCTCTTCGGCAAGTACATCGCGCGGATGAAGGCGCTCGCGCCGAATCGACCGATCTTCGTGCTGCAGGTCGCCACCTCCTCCCACTTCCCGGCCAAGGGGACGCTCGATCCGGCGAAGAAGAACTCGTGGTTGCGCAATACCTACGGATACTTCGCCGACCAGGGCGTCGCGGCGGTGATGTACTTCAACCGGGACAAGGAGTGCGACTGGGCGATCTTCAAGACCGGCGGGGCGAGTTCGGCGGGCTATCGCGACGCCGCGTCCGATCCCGCGACGGCGTACATCCCGCCCGCGGAACTCTCGGCCCGCACGCTTCCGGGAGCCGACGGCTGCACGCCGGGCGCCACGACGCACTGCCTTCAGGGCGGCCGGTTCCGGGTCGAGGTGCGCTGGCTCGACTCCAACACGGGAGAGACGGTCGCCGCCTCGGCCGTGCCACAGCGGACGCCGGATTCCGGGCTGTTCCGCTTCTGGGACGCGAACAACTGGGAGATCCTGGTCAAGGTGCTCGACGGCTGCGGTGCGAACGGCAACGGTCGGTTCTGGGTCTACTCGGCCGCGGCCACCGACCGCGCCTTCACGCTGGTGGTCACCGACACGCTGACCGGGGCGTCGCGCTCGTACGCCAACCCGCAGGGCAAGCGGGCGACTCCGACGCTCGATGCGCAGGCATTCGCGACCTGTGGCAGCATGGGATTCGGCGCCGGGTCGCCGTCGACCGGGTGGGGCGGGGTGGCTGAACCGTACGAGGAGCCGACCGTGTCCGCACACGTCGCGGCCGATGCGTTCGATCCATCCATCACCGGGACCTCCGGCGCGCCGGATCTCCCGGCCGCAGGCGAAGTTTGCAAGACGAGTTCCAGCGTGGCCTGCCTGCAGGCGAAGCGCTTCAAGGTCGAGATCGACTGGGTCCGGACGAGCGGTGCGGAGCCGGAATCCGCGACGCTCGCGCCCGTCGGCACGAGCGACTCGGGCCTCTTCACGTTCTATGGGACCAACAACTGGGAGATCCTGGTCAAGGTGCTCAACGGGTGTGGCGCGAACGGCAACGGCCACTACTGGGTGTTCGCCGCCGCGGCGACGGATCGCGGATTCGACATCCGGGTGACCGATACGGCGACGGGCGCGCAGTGGTCGAAGCAGAACCCGTTCGGAACCGTGCCGCAGGCGATCGGCGACACGACGGCGTTCGCCACCTGCCCTTAGGTGCTGCGATGGAAGAGGGCCAGAGAGTGCGACCCACAGGGCACGGTCGGCCCCCTCGCCGGCGGGTGCTGCTCGCATCCCTCGCCCTGCTCATCGCCGGATCGATGACCGCGCGTCGCGCGGAAGCCGCCAAGACCCTCGTCGGGATCTATCCCGATGCGGTCTTCACGGCTCCGGGCGCCGTGCAGCAGATCGACGCCATCGACG
>JAJNQF010000026.1 GCA_021154945.1 Sphingomonas sp. | reverse complement strand
GCATCGACGATGATCGCGGGCGCAGTCATCGCATTGCCGGCCTTTGCGCAGACCGCGCCGGCACCAGCTCCTCAGGGCACGACGAGCGACGATGGCGCCGCAGCGACGACGCCCGCAATCTCCAACACGCCCAGTCAGGATCCCGCCGCCGCGGGGACCGCAGAGGGCGGCGACATCGTCGTTACCGGTTCGCGCATCTCGAACCCGAACCTGACGTCGGCCAGCCCCGTCACCGTCGTGAACGCAGCAGATATCAAGCTGCGTGGCGCGACCCGTATCGAGGACGTGCTGAACAGCCTGCCGTCGTCGTTCGCGACGCAGACTTCGTCGGTGTCCAACGGTTCGACCGGGACCGCGACGATCAACCTTCGCAACCTGGGTGAATCGCGCACGCTGGTGCTGGTCAACGGCCGCCGCCTGATGCCGGGCAACCCGTCGTCGAGCCCCACGGCGAGCGCCGCAGCCGACGTCAACATGATTCCGGCTTCTCTGCTCAAGCGCGTCGACGTTCTCACCGGCGGCGCGGGCTCGGTGTACGGTTCGGATGCCATCGGCGGGGTCGTCAACTTCGTCCTCGATACCGATTACGAGGGCTTCAGCGTCGATGCGTCGGGTGGTATCTACAACCACAACAACCGCAGCGATCGCTTCAAGGCGCTAAACACCGCAGCCGGCTACCCGGCTCCGACCGGTCAGTCGTTTGACGGTACGCAGTTCGATATCAACTTCAAGGTCGGCGCAGCCACCAGCGACGGTCGCGGCCATGTCGTAGGCTATGGCGGCTATCGCAAGATCGGTGCGATCCTGCAGGGCTCGCGCGATTACAGCTCGTGCGGCCTGAATGCGCCGTCGGGCAATGTCGGCAACGATTATGTCTGCGGCGGTTCCACCACGGCATTCCCGGCCAACTTCTCGCTGAGCGATGCGGTCGTCAACGGCGCGGCTAGCGGCCTGCCACAGCAGTACACGCTCAACGGTGCGGGTGCCCTGGTCCCAGGCCGGACGCTCTACAACGCCAACCCGCTGAACTATTACCAGCGTCCGGACACGCGCTACACCGCCGGCTTCCTCGCGAACTATGAGGTCAGCACGGCGTTCAAGCCGTACGCCGAATTCATGTTCATGGACGATCGTTCGGTCGCGCAGATCGCGCCATCGGGCGATTTCGGCAACACCACGGTCCTGAACAGCAACAATCCGTTCCTGTCGGCGGCTCAGCGGGCGACGTTCTTCCGCGACACGAACCTCGTTCGCGACGCAAACGGGAACGTCATAAACCTCACCAACCCGGATGGCTCGCTATATCAGCAGGGGAAGGTGACGATCGCTCGTCGTAACGTCGAGGGCGGCGGTCGTCAGGCCGATCTTCGCCATACGCAGTATCGCTTCGTCGCCGGCGCGCGCGGCGACATCGGCAAGGGTGTTTCGTACGAGGCTTACGGTCAGTTCGGCAGCACTGTCTTCAATCAGGTGTATCGCAACGAGTTCTCGATCGCGCGCACCACGCGCGCGCTCGATGCCATCGCCGATACGCGTCCCGGCTCGGCGACGCTCGGCCAGGCGGTCTGCCGCTCGGTCGTCGACGGCACCGACCCGAACTGCGTTCCCCTCAACATCTTCGGGTCTGCGGGTATCACGCCCGAGGCGCTGAACTACGTCCAGACCCCTGGCTTCCAGTCGGGCGAGAACAAGGAAACGGTCCTCAACGCGTCGTTCACATTCAAGGGCGCCGAATACGGCGTTCAGTCACCGTTCGCGAGCGAAGGCATCGCGCTGAACGTCGGTGGTGAGTACCGCAAGGAATCGCTGAACCTCGAGGTCGACAACGGCTTCCTGAGCGGCGATCTCGCCGGCCAGGGCGGTGCGACCTTGCCGATCCGCGGCAGCTACAACGTGAAGGAGGCGTTCGGCGAGCTCCAGGTCCCACTGGTCAGCGATCGCCCGTTCTTCAACGAGCTGACGGTCAATGGCGGCTACCGCTATTCGAGCTACAGCACGGCCGGTTCGGCGCACTCGTACAAGGGTGAGTTGGTCTGGGCGCCGATCTCGGACATCCGCTTCCGTGGCGGTTACAACCGTGCGGTTCGCGCACCGAACACGCAGGAATTGTTCGCACAGCAGTCGGTTCAGATCGACGGCGCGACCGATCCCTGCGCCGGCTTGGCCGTCAATGGTCTCGTCAACGGCAATACGCCTGCACAGTGCGCCCTCGCGGGCGTACCAGCCAGCCGCTTCGGTCTCGTGCAAGACAACCCCTCGGAGCAGTATAACGGTCTGGTCGGCGGCAACCCGAACCTGAAGCCCGAAAAGGCCGATACGATCACCGCTGGTGTGATTCTGCGCCCCTCGTTCCTGCCTGGCTTCAACCTCTCGGTCGATGGGTTCCAGATCAAGCTGAAGGATCGCATCGGCGTCATCGGTGCCGACACCATCATCGCGCAGTGCCTCCAGACCGGCCAGCAGCAGTTCTGTGGCGCTATCAACCGCGATGCCAACGGCACTCTCTGGCAGGGCACGAACGGCTTCATCGTCGACACGAACGTCAACGCCGGTTCGCTGACGACCCAGGGCATCGAGACGTCGGCTGGCTATACCTACCGTTCGGACAGCATCGGCACGATCGGGCTTTCGTTCAACGGCACGTATGTCGACAAGTTCACGTCCGACAAGGCTGGTGCGAAGTTCGATTGCGCAGGGCTGTATGGCGCGCAGTGCCTGTATCCGATGTCCAAGTGGCGTCACCAGGCTCGCCTCTCGCTGACCACGCCGAACGGCATCGGTCTGTCGGGTAACTGGCGGTACCTGTCCGCGACCAAGTTCGAGCGCACCAGCAGCGACAGCGATCTGTCGGGTGCATTCTACGCTCGCGATGCACGCGTGAAGGCGCAGAACTATTTCGATCTGGCCGCGACGGTGCGGGTCGCCGACAAGTTCACCTACCGCATGGGCGTGAACAACATCCTCGACAAGACGCCGCCGATCCTGAGCGCGACGGCATCGCCGATCGGTTCGTTCGGCAATGGCAACACCTATCCGGGCATCTACGAGGCCATCGGCCGCTACCTGTTCGTTGGTCTGACCATCGACATGTAATCGATCCTTCGGGACCGATATTTGGGGCGGCGGGTCATCGACCTGCCGCCCTTTTTTTTGTCCTTTCAACGACGCCCCGAAGCAACTGTCCTTGCCATTGCGGAGAGTTCCAGCGTTCTCGCGCGGCTCTCGACAAATCGCTCGTGTGAGCGACGACAACCAACATCCGAGCGCGTAAATTTAACCCGAAACGCTGAATGACTAATTCTAGGCGAACGTGACTCCGCCCCATGGCTCCCGACCAAGCCCATCTGCGCTTCAAGTCCTTCCGCGGTCGTAGCGCACTCGCGCTGAGGTTGGCCTGGCGGGGACCGTGACAGACGATCGAGTTCCTCAAACGAAAGGAATTGCTTCATGGCAACGCGGCCCGACGAACACTCCGTTTAGCCGCTGCGTCAGCCTATGCTCGACAACATGCCGATGCGTTCAATGTGGTCGCGTACCCAGCACGACTATGCCCGCCAAGTTCGTGGCTTGCCTGGCCCGCTCGCCGGACAACGCGAACACCACGGAAGGTACGGCGCTTCCAGCTTTACCCGCGCGAGCATTGTGTGCGGAGTAAGTCATCCGTTCACAGCTTCGCAAAGGTAGGCGCCTTGGCAATGGGCATTTAGATCAGCTTGGACAAACATCCAATGATATCAATGCCAACTGGCGGAGACGGAGGGATTCGAACCCTCGGTACCAGTAAACCCGGTACGGCGGTTTAGCAAACCGCTGGTTTCAGCCACTCACCCACGTCTCCGGCTGCAGCAGATGCGGGGCTATAGCGAGGGTCGGTGCAGGGGGCAACGCCTGTAATGGGTCCGGTTCGCGAATTCCGATATTCCCCGGGTCGGCTTCGGTCCCGACCACATTTCCGCACCCGCGCCCTGGCAGCCCCGACCCCCCGTTAGCCCACCTCCCCACCTCCCGCATTCCCGCCGTTCACCCCGTATTCGCCCAAATTCGACACGGGCGCCCGGTTCGTTCATTGCGCGGCAAGGCCGACGTTGGTTAACTTAGGCAGCGACGGGTGTCCCGGTGGTCAATCCGCCGTCACGGGCCGCCGTCACGGGACGCCTTGGTATTTTGGGGATCGATCGACATGCGTAGCGTCTGGCTTGGCCTGGGTGCCCTAGCGGCAGCCGTTTGCGGGGGCACCGCGTCGGCGCAGGTCCGCACGATCGATCCCAACCAGGCGATCGACGGCGATCTTTCCGCCCAGGCCTATCAGGCGCCGTCGCGCCCGCAGGCGACCACGCAGCCGTCGCGCCCCGCGCCGGATCCAACCTATCCCGAGACGCCGCCTCAGGACGTGCCGCCCCCGCCGCCCGCTCAGACGACCACCGCCCCGACCCCGGAAACGCGCGCCGAGGCCACCATGCAGGCCGCCGACACCTATCAGCGCGACGACCTGCTCGCGGCGGGCGAAGGCGTGTTCGGCAAGGGCGCAGCCGGCCTGGGCGGCATCCTCGAGAACATCC
>JAJNQF010000022.1 GCA_021154945.1 Sphingomonas sp. | reverse complement strand
CGGGACCCAGAGCCAAAATCGTTGTGCGTGCGGCCCTGGGTCCCGGCGTTCGCCGGGATGACGGCCGTTTGGGGGATCAGGTCATCGCGGCGTAGATCATCGTCTTCAGTTCGCGACGGATGGGATAGACACTGCTCGGCGAAAGCTGGGTCATGAACACCATCGACACGCGCTCGACCGGGTCGACGAAGAACGCGGTCGAGAACATCCCGCCCCAGTAGAATTCGCCTTTCGACCCCGGCACCATCGTCTTGGCGACGTCGTCGGTGATCGCGAAGCCGAGCCCGAACCCGGTGCCGGCGTTCGACGCCTCGCTGAACAGCGACTTCGACATCGTCGCGAGATCGGATTTTCCGGGCAGGTGGTTCTGCGTCATCAGGTCGAGCGTTTTCCGCCCGAGGATGCGCGCACCGTCAAGTTCGCCGCCATTGAGCAACATGGTGTTGAACCGGTGGTAATCGAGCGCGGTCGAGACGAGCCCGCCGCCACCGGACAGAAGTTTCGGCGCGCGGCTCCAGGCACTCTCGGCGCCGCGATCGTACATCACGCGGCCTTTACCGGCGACGAGCGTGTAGCAGTCGGTGAGGCGATCGAGCTTGCCCTTGGGAACCTGGAAGAACGTATCCTTCATCTTCAGCGGCGTGAAGATGCGGTCCTTGAAGAACTGGTCGAGCGGCAGGCCCGACACGCGCTGGACCACCGCGCCGAGCACGTCGGTCGCGACCGAGTAATTCCACGCGGTGCCGGGCGAAAATTCGAGCGGGATTTTGGCCAGTGCGCCGATGAAGCCGTCGAGGTCGTGGCCGCCATGCCAGCTCTCGATCTTGCCCTCGCGGTAGGCCGCATCGACGTTCGAGCGGTTCTGGAAACTGTAGGTCAGCCCCGAGGTGTGACGGAGAAGGTCGACCATCCGCATCGGCTCGGCGGTCGGCTTGGTCACGAACGGCACGCCGCCACCGCCGCCGTCATAGACGCCGATATCCTTGAACTCGGGCAGCACGTGATGGACCGGCGTATCGACCGCGACGAGGCCCTGCTCGACCAGCATCATGAACGCGACCGAGGTGATCGGCTTGGTCATCGACGCGATCCGGAACAGCGACGCTTCGTCGACCGCCTTGCCGCCCTCGCGTGCTGCGCCGACGTGCGAGAAATGGACGATCTCGCCGTCGCGCGCGATCAGCAATTGCGCGTTCGGGAGCTTGCCCGAATCGACATAGCGACATTGGATCAGCGTATCGATCGCCGCCAACCGGCCTGCATCGAAGCCATGCGCCGCGGGCTTGGCGATTTTCATGATTCGACCGTTCCCGCCATCACCCGCTCCATACCCCTAGTTCGAACTTGCTGCCTCTATTGCCTTGAGTGCGGCAGGAATCAACTATAACCTGTCTTCGAACAGGCGATAAGCCAAACCCGAAATTCAACTCTGGAGTCAACCGGTCTTGGCAAGCGAACCGATCATCGCACTCGATCCCTCCTGGCCGGCGATGTCGCTCGCCGATGCCGAGCGAATGCTGACCGCGCCCGGCGCGAAATTCGAGATGGAGACGATCACGATCGCGGGCATCGAAACACGGATCTGGAAGAATGCGCCACCGTCGCTGCGGTGGCTGGCCGAGGCGGCGCGCGCGCATGGCGAGCGGGTGTTTACGGCGTATGAGGACGAGCGAGTCACCTACGAGGCGAACTTTCGTGCGATCGCCGTGCTTGCGCACCGGTTGCGCGAGATGGGGATCGGTCCCGGCGATCGCGTCGCGCTGGCGATGCGCAACCTCCCCGAATGGCCGGTCGCGTTCTTTGCCGGCGCAAGCATCGGCGCGATCATGGTGCCGCTCAACGCGTGGTGGACCGGCGCGGAGATGGAATACGGCCTCGCCGATTCGGGTGCGCGCGTGCTGATCACCGACGACGAGCGGCACCGCCGGCTGGAGGCGGCGTATGCGACGCTGCCGGAGCTGGAGCATGTGTTCGTCGCGCGCGCCGCGGAGCCGCTGACCGGGATCGTCACGCGGCTGGAGGACGTGATCGGCACGCCGCACGACTGGGCCGCGTTGCCCGATGTCGGCCTGCCGGAGGCGACGATCGCGCCCGATGACGATGCGACGATCTTTTACACCAGCGGCACCACCGGCGCGCCGAAGGGGGCGCTCGGCACGCACCGCAACATGATGTCGAACATCCTGTCGGGCGGCTATTCGTCGGCGCGCTCGTTCCTGCGCCGCGGCGAGGTACCGCCCGAGCCGACCCCGCGTGTGACGCTGACCGTGATCCCGCTGTTCCACGTCACGGCGTGTTCGGCGGGCATGATGGGCGTGATCGCGACCGGCAGCACGATGATCTTCATGCGCAAATGGGACACGATCCGGGCGATGGAGATCATCGAGCGCGAGAAGGTCAACGTCACCGGCGGCGTGCCGACGATCGCGTGGCAGCTGCTGGAGCATCCCGATCGCGCGAAATACGATCTCTCGTCGCTCGAATCGATCGCCTATGGCGGCGCGCCCGCCGCGCCCGAGCTGGTGAAGCGCATCCATGCCGAGTTCGGCGCGATGCCCGGCAATGGCTGGGGCATGACCGAGACGATGGCGACCGTCACGCATCACGGGGCTGAGGATTATCTCAACCGACCGACCAGCGCGGGGCCACCGGTCGCCGCCGCCGACCTGAAGATCATGGCGGACGACGGCGTGACCGAGATGCCTCTTGGCGAAGTCGGCGAACTCTGGGCGCGGGGGCCGATGATCGTGAAGGGATATTGGAACAAGCCCGACGCGACCGCCGCGACGTTCGTCGACGGCTGGGTGCGGACAGGCGACTTGGCGCGGCTCGACGAGGAGGGGTTCTGCTACATCGTCGACCGCGCCAAGGACATGATCATCCGCGGCGGCGAGAACATCTATTCGAGCGAGGTCGAGAACGTCCTCTACGCGCACCCTGCGGTGACCGACGCGGCACTGATCGGCATCCCGCACCGGATCCTCGGCGAGGAGCCGGCGGCGGTGGTGCACCTCGCGCCGGGCGCTGTGACGACCGAGGCGGAGTTGCAGGGCTGGGTCCGGCAGCATCTGGCGGCGTTCAAGACGCCGGTCGCGGTGCGGTTCGTGCATGAGACGCTGCCGCGGAATGCGAACGGGAAGATTTTGAAGAAGGACCTGCAGGTGCTGTTCGCGGATCGGGTCGGTGTGACGGCGTAGGGGGCCATACCTGATACTGCTCCGTCATCCTGACGAACGTCAGGACCCAGGGGTAACGGAGGGCAGCGATTTTTGGCTCTGGGTCCTGACTTTCGTCAGGATGACGAAGAGCGGGCGTCTCGGGATCAAGGCATGATCAGACATAACGGGGTCTTTTCGAGGAATTCCATCACGCTGGCACCGCGCGCCGCTTGAATGCCGACCGCGATTACGGGATGGGGGTGGCAAAGGAATTGCCATGACGGACGCCATGACGGGCGAGGGACTTCGCCAGGAACCGGACCAGCCACAGGGCGAGGGCGGCGCCGTTGCGGAAGGTCCGCCGGCCGAGAGTGCGTTCGGGTTGCCGATTGCGGTCGGGGTCGAGGATGCGATGCGGATCGCGCAGCGTCGCGACCGGTTGCTCGCGGCGCTGACGCTGACCGCCGGGGTCGGGCTGATCCTCGCCATCCCGTTCGCGCTGAAATCCGGCGCCGAGTTCTTCCTGCCGCTCACCATCGCGCTCGTCATTTCCGTCGCGCTCGTGCCGGTGCTGGAATGGCTTGAGCGGCGCCATGTGCCGTCGCCGCTCGCCGCGATCCTGTGCATTCTCGTGTTCCTGATCGCCGCGAACATCGCGATCGCCGCGATCCTCGTGCCGGCGACCGATTTCTTCCGGCTGTTGCCGACCCGGCTTGATCGAATCCAGAGCAACCTCGCGCCGCTGCTCGATCTGTATTCGAGCCTCGAGAAATACGTGAACAAGACGCTGCGGCAGGTCGCGTCGACGCCGATCAAGCAGCCGGCGACCGCAGGCGTCGCCGCGCCGGGATCGATCCTCGAACTGGCGGCCACCTCGGCGCCGGCCGTCATCGTGCAGTTCCTGTTCGGGGTGCTGATCGTGTTCTTCTTCCTGTCCGGCTGGACGCGGATGCGGCGGCAGACGATCACCGGCCGGACCAGCTTCGATGGCGCGATGGCGACGGCCCGCGTAATTCAGGACATCGTCGACGACGTGTCGGCGTATCTCGGCACGATCACGCTGATCAACATCGTGTTGGGGATCGTCACCGGGGTGGCGCTGTGGTTCATCGGCATGCCCTATCCGGCGATGTGGGGCGGGATCGTCGCGCTGCTCAATTACATCCCGTATTTCGGGCCGGTGATCGGCGCGTTCCTGCTGGCGCTGGGTGGGCTCATGACGTTTTCCGACATCTGGATGGCGATGCTGCCGCCGGCGCTGATGTACGGGTTGCATCTGGTCGAGGCGAACGCGATCACGCCGTTCGTCGTCGGCCACCGGCTTACGATCAGCCCATTGCTGATCCTGATCTCGCTGAGCTTCTGGGGATGGGTGTGGGGCACGTCGGGCGCATTGCTGGCGGTACCGCTGCTGATCATCATCCAGACGGTCGTGAAGGCCGCCGGGAAGCCCGATATCGCGGGTTTCCTGTTCGAGCACGGCACCCTGGTGCAACCCAAGGCCGGGCGAAATCGCCGTCGCGGCGATCCGCCCGAGGCACAACGTGAAACTGGCGGATAATTTGGGTTGACGGTATCCGAACCCTCCCCTAGTTGCCGCCTCCACGCTGTTTCAGCGGGTGTAGCTCAGTTGGTTAGAGCGCCGGCCTGTCACGCCGGAGGTCGCGGGTTCGAGTCCCGTCACTCGCGCCATCGTTTGCCCTGACCGGGTAGATGGTTCGAGATAGTGTTGAGGTTTTGACGAGCCTTCCCGCGTGTCCCTTGGGGCGCTAGGGTTCGTCTATGGGAATGCGGGTGTAGCTCAGTTGGTTAGAGCGCCGGCCTGTCACGCCGGAGGTCGCGGGTTCGAGTCCCGTCACTCGCGCCATCGTTTGCCCTGACCGGGTAGA
>JAJNQF010000021.1 GCA_021154945.1 Sphingomonas sp. | reverse complement strand
GTCATCGTCACCGGGTTCTCGGACTTCTCGCCGATCGAGATCAGCAAGGTCGCCGGCCCCGCGGACAAGATCTTCTACATCGCCAAGCCGTTCGAGGTCGCCGAGATCCTGCAGACCGCGACCGCGCTCGCCCAGCGCTGGCAGAACGATCGCGATCTGGCCGCGGCGCGCGATCTGCTCGCGGCCCAGGTGCTGCAGCTCGAGGAGCAGGCCGCCGAACTGGCCGCGAACGAAAGCCGTGCGATCCACCTCGCGATGCACGATTCGCTGACCGACGCGCCCAACCGGCTCGCCTTCCTGCGTGCGCTGGCTGCCCGCACGCGGAGCGAAGGGCTGTTCGCGACGGTCATGATCGATCTCGATCGGTTCAAGTTGGTCAACGATACGCTCGGGCATCTCGCGGGTGACGCGCTGATCCGCGAGATCTGTGCGATCCTCAACCGCTCGACCCCCGACGGCGCTCTCGTCGCGCGGCTTGGCGGCGACGAATTCGGCATCCTGTTCGACACGTCGAGCGAGGCGGCGGCGGTGATGGCGTGCGAACTGATCATTGCGGCCTGCTCGGTCACCCTCCAGGTGTTCGGCAATTCGGTGCAGGGCGGCGCGTCGGCCGGCGTCGTCGTAACTGCTGGGGCTCGGGCAGGAACGGTGACCGGGGGCAGCGATCCGGTCGACGTCATCCGCCGCTCCGATCTCGCCCTCAACGACGCCAAGCGCGGCGGCCGCGGTATCGTCCGGCTGTTCGACGAGAGCATGGACGAGGGCATCCGCTTTCGCCGGCGCGTTGAGGGCGGCTTGAGCCAGGCGATCGCCAGAGGCGAGCTGAGCCTCGCCTATCAGCCGATCGTCTCGCGCGATGCGATCGAGGTGGTCGGGTTCGAGGCGCTGGTGCGCTGGAATACCAGCGAATACGGACTGATGAGCCCCGCGACGTTCATCCCGATCGCGGAGGAATCGAACCTCATCCACGAGCTCGGCGACTGGGTGTTGCACGAAGCGCTCGACGTTCTGAAGCAATGGCCCGGCCAATATGTCTCGGTGAATTTTTCCCCACGCCAGTTCCGCCGCCACAACTTCGTCGGGCACATCATGAAAAGCGTCCAGCGCGCCGGCATCGCGCCCGCGCGGCTCCAGATCGAGATCACCGAGACCGCGATCTTCGACGATGCCGAACGTGCGGCCGAGACCCTCTACAAGCTGCGGCAGATGGGCTTCCGGATCGCGCTCGACGATTTCGGCACGGGCTATTCGAGCCTCTACAACATCCGCAAGTTCGCGCTCGATTGTCTCAAGATCGACAAGTCGTTCATCGATGGCATGGGCCGTGAACGCGAAAGCGCGGCGATCGTCCATTCGATCATCCACCTCGGCCGTGCGCTCGGGCTCGGAGTGATCGCCGAGGGTGTCGAGACCGAAGCCCAGGTCCAGGCGCTGCGGCTGGCAGGGGCGAGTCACCTCCAGGGATATTATTTCTCGCGACCGGTCGGCGCGGCGGACGCGCTGGCGATGGCGCAGGGGCGTACGCTCAGCGGCAAGGACGATGTCTCCACCGACGATCCGGCAACCCGGCAGACGTTCGGGCTACGCAGCTGATGCTGGCCGCGGGGATGGGCCGGTTGCCGCCGCCGTTCGGACGACAGTTCGGCCGGATGCGGACCCCATCGTCGCTCGGTGGCAAGCTGATCCTGATCATGACCGCGGTCGGGGTGGTCGCGACGATCGGGATCACGCTGCTGCTCGCCGCCGTCATCACCCCGAGCTTCGCCACGCTGGAGGACAAGGCAATCGCCGCGCACGTCGAGCGCACGCGTACGGCATTGTCCGACTATGCGGCCGACATCGAGAGCGCGGCGCGCGATTACGGCGACGGGAACGACGGCTATTCGTATCTGGCGCAGCCCGGTGCGGCGTACGAAGGCGAGAGTCTCTCGGCGCGTGCCATGAGCAATATCGGCGTCGACGGCATGGCGTATGTGACGTCCGAGGGCCGCGTCGTCCTCGCGCGCTGGCGCGATCCGGTGACCGGCGCGGCCCGGCCCGGCACGAAGGCACAACTGATCGCGACCCTCGGCCGTACCGACATCGCGAAGGCGCTCCGCGGGCGAAGATCGGGACGCTTATATGCGCGGGTGGGAGACGGCGTCGCGGCGATCGGCGTGGCGCAGGTGCGCCGCTCCGATGGCAGCGGTGGCGCGCGAGGCTATGTGGTGCTGGCCCGGGTCGTCACCTCACGACAGATGTCCGAGCGACTCAATCGCGATGCACGGATCGACCTGACGCCGAGCGGCGATCGATATTCGGTGACGGCGAGCCCATCGAAGCTGATGATTGCGGTGCCGATTCTCGGTGCGGACGGCCACGCGGTCGCAACGACGCGGCTGAGGATCCCGCGCGACGTATCGTTGCTCGGGCGACGCGTGCTGCTGCTCGCGGTTGCCGGCTCGACCGTGCTGCTGCTGCTCGTGCTCGTCGTCCTGCGGCGGATGATCGCGCGGCTGGTGCTGCGCCCGCTGCACCGGGTCGAGAGCCATATGCAACGCGTCCGCGTGTCGGGCTCGCTCGCGCTGCTCGAAGAGGACGATCGGCGCGACGAGATCGGCTCGCTCGGACGCAGCTTCAATGCGATGCTGCGCCAGTTGAAGGACTTGCGCGAACAGATCGAGGTGCAGTCGTTCGATCTCGGCCGCAGCGAAAGCGCGGTCGCGGTCATGCACAACGTGCGCAATGCGCTGAACCCGATCAGCACGATCCTCAGCCAGGGAATCGCACAGGCCCCGCCGATCGAGCGCGCGCCAATCGACCGCGCCATCGCCGAACTCGCACGCAGCGACCTTCCCGACGCGCGCCGCGAGAAATTGGCCGTTTTCGTTGCCGCGGCGATCGAGGCGGAGGCGACCAGCCGCGGGGCGACCCGGCGCGAACTGGTGATCGGGCGCGAGGCGATGGCGCATGTGCTGGAGATCATTGGCCAGCAACAGCGGGCCGCGCACGAGCGTCCGGCGCTGGAGGTGTGCGACGTCAGCGACATCATCGCGCGCAACGCGACGATCGCGCGCTATTCGCAGGGCGCGTCGATCGCGTTCAGCTTTCCGGCGGGGCCCAATCTCGTGATGGCGAGCCGCGTCATCCTGAGCCAGGTGATCGGCAACCTGTTCGGCAACGCGGTCGAATCGATCGAGGCGCGGGGTACCGGCAGCGGGTCGATCACCGCGACGATCACGCAGTCGGGAGACCGGGTGACGATCCATATTCGCGACGACGGCGAAGGCTTCCCGCCCAATGTTGCAGGAACCTTGTTCCAACGGGGATTCTCGACGCGCGCGCACAAGTCGGGCGGACTGGGGCTGCATTGGTGCGCGAACTCGGTGAACGCGATGCAGGGCTCGCTGCGGCTGGAAAGCGACGGGCCGGGACTTGGCGCGGTCGCTATCCTGACGTTGCAAGCAGGCAAGCCGGTCGTCCCGAACGCCGCATAGGGTCCTGATTACCAGTTACAGCAAGCTCGGCTGAACCTCCTCTTCGTCGCCCATGATCCCGGACAGCGTCAGGCCGAGCAGTCGAACCCCGTCCGGCACGGGCAGTTGCGCCATCAGCAACTCCAGCCCGGCCTCCAGAAATGCCGCTTTGTCCGTCACCGCCGATACCGAAGACCGGGCGCGCGTGATCGTACGGAAATCGGCATGGCGGAGTTTCAACGTGATCGTCCGGCCGCGCGTGCCGTGTCGCTCGATCCGTACCCATGCCGCATCCGCCACCCGCTGCAGGGCAGCACGCAAGTCCTCGGCAGTGGTCAGGTTCGTCTCGAACGTCCGCTCCGCCCCGACCGATTTCGCCGCGCGATTGACCCGCACCGGACGATCGTCGATCCCGCGCGCCGCCCTGTAGAGATACTCCGCATAGCTGCCGAAATGCGCCTGGAGGAAGGCAAGGCTCTGCGCGAACAGGTCCGCTCCGGTGAGGATGCCGAGCCGCTCCATCTTCTGCGCGGTCACCGGCCCGACGCCGTGGAAGCGCTTAACCGGCAAGGATTGCACGAACGCTGCGCCACGCTTCGGCGTGATGATGCAGATTCCGTCGGGCTTGTTCTGGTCCGACGCGAGCTTGGCGATGAACTTGTTATAGCTGACCCCGGCGGATGCGGTGAGGCCGGTATCCGCCTTGATCCTGGCGCGGATTTCCTCCGCGATCGCCGCCGCCGTGCCGAGACCGCGAATATCCTCGGTGACGTCGAGATAGGCTTCGTCGAGCGACAACGGCTCGATCAGGTCGGTATAGTCGGCGAAGATCGCGCGGATCCGGTCGGACACCTCGCGGTACACGTCGAACCGCGGCGGCACGAACACCAGGTCGGGGCAGCGTCGGATCGCGGTGACCGACGGCATCGCGCTGCGCACCCCGAACGCCCGCGCCTCGTAGCTCGCCGCCGCCACCACGCCGCGGGCGCGCGACCCGCCGACCGCCACCGGCCTGCCCCTGAGCGAGGGATCGTCGCGCTGCTCGACCGAGGCGTAGAAGGCATCCATGTCGACATGGATCACCTTGCGCTGGGCGGGAGGCTGAGTAGGAGGAAGCA
Source organism: Sphingomonas sp. (assembly GCA_021154945.1). Lineage (GTDB taxonomy): Bacteria > Pseudomonadota > Alphaproteobacteria > Sphingomonadales > Sphingomonadaceae > Sphingomonas. Next base: position 1,008 of record JAJNQF010000021.1, on the reverse strand, counting down.
TGAGCGCGTTAGATAGGCGCGCAAGGGGCGGCGATACAGGTGCATCCGCAACCAATCGCGCGGCCGCGGGTACTGCCGACGGGCAACGAAGGGACGCGAATGCAGGTCGGGACGGAATGCTGGCGGGTCGAACGCGCCGAACAGATGGCGGTGATCGTCGACGCAGAAAAGTATTTCCGTACTGCGCGCGTCGCCATGATGGGCGCCAAACGCCGCATCCTGTTGATCGGCTGGGATTTCGACGCCCGCATCGAGCTCGAACCCGGCGTCGATCGTCCCGGCGAGCCGAAGAAACTTGGCGAATTCATGCTGTGGCTGGTCGAGCGCGAGCCTAACCTTGAGGTGTTCGTGCTGCGCTGGGACACCGGCGAGATTAAGTCGCTGTTCCGAGGTTCGACGATTTTCACGATGATGAAGTGGATGAAGCACAAGCGCATCCACACCAAGCTCGATGGGCATCATCCGACCGCTGCGTCGCATCACCAGAAGATCGTGATCATCGACGATGCGCTGGCGTTCTGCGGCGGTATCGACATGACCGGCGATCGCTGGGACACGCGCGAGCACCGCGACGACGAACCGCACCGTATCCAGCCCTCGGGCAAGCCGTACAAGCCGTGGCACGACGCCATCAGTGCCGTGCAGGGCCCCGTCGCACATGCGCTGGGCGAGTTGTTCCGCCGCCGCTGGCATCTGGCAGGCGGCATGAAGATGGAGTCGGGCGAACCCGGCAGCACATTCTGGCCAGAGGGGCTCGAAGTCGATTTCCGCGACGTCGACGTGGCGATCGCACGCAGCGAGCCCGAGATGTCCGATTAGGAGCCGGTATACGAGAGCGAAGCGCTGTTCCTCGGCCAGATCGCGCGGGTGAAGAAGCACCTCTACATCGAAAGCCAGTATTTCGCGTCGCGCAAGATCGCCGAGGCGGTCGCGCGCCGGCTCGACGAGGCGGACGGGCCCGAGATCGTGATCATCAACCCGGTGACTGCGCAGGGGTGGCTCGAGCCT
>JAJNQF010000003.1 GCA_021154945.1 Sphingomonas sp. | reverse complement strand
AGCAGCGCGACGATGCCTCCTACCTGGGTTACGCTCACGCCGTCGCGGAAGAGCTTGGTGACGTCCTTTGGTATCTGGCGGCGATCGCACGGCGCAGCCGCATGGCGCTCAGCGACATCGCTGCCGCCGCGGCGACAAACGGCGGACAATGGCAGACGGGCGGCAACGAAACGCTCAGTTTCCATGCGCTGCAGCCGCAGCACATTCCGCTTGCCAAGGCACCGATGCCGCAGTTCGAGCATAGCCTGCTCGCGCTGGCAGGCGACGTTGGGCTGCTCATCAACGATTTCCAGGCGGGCGGTCTTGCGAAGGACCGCGAAGCACTCGCGGGCCGGCTGGTCGCGGTCATGCGCCGGTTGATCCAGGCGGCAAACGAATCCGGTGTTACCATCGAGGCTGCCGCCGTGAAGAATCTTCACAAGATCTTCGATCGCTGGCCGCGCGAGCGCATCTATCCGGCGCCGACCGATGCGGCGCTCGACCCAGAAGAGCAATTGCCGCGGCGGATGGCGATCGACGTCTATGAACGCACCGTTCGCGGGCAGACATTCGTGTATCAACGCTCAAGCGGTGTGTATGTCGGCGACCGGCTCACCGACAACGCGCTCGAACCCGACGACTATCGTTTCCACGATGTCTTTCACTACGCTTATGTCGCGGTGCTTGGCTGGTCGCCAGTGCTGCGTGCGCTGCTCCGTCTCAAGCGCAAGAGCGATCCGAAACTCGACGACGCCGAAGACGGTGCTCGGGCGATTCTCATCGAAGAGGGCATAACTTCCTGGATTTTCGGACAAGCGCAGCAACTCCGGTACTTTGAAAACGTGAAGCGCGGTGGCCTTCCGCTGGACATGCTGAAGCATGTCCGCCAGTTCGTCGCCGGCTACGAATCAGAACGCTGTCCGCTGTGGCTTTGGGAGGAAGCGATCCTCCAGGGCTATACGGCTTTCCGCTTCCTTCAGGAGCATCGGCGCGGCCGCGTCCTGATCGACTTCGCCAATCGCCGCCTGCGTATCAAGGAATTGCCGTCATGACCCCGAAATCCTTTGTGTCCACCCTGGCGGCGACCGAACTTCCCTCAGTGTTCAATCCCTGGCGCGATCGCTGCACGGTCCATGACCGCAGCGACGCCGCCGCCCGGCGCCGCGACAATCTCGAAATGCTGCTCACCGCGGCGCTTGATCATCGCGTCGAAACGATCTGGATCGCGCGTGATCTCGGCTATCGCGGGGGGCGGCGTACGGGCGTACCGCTGACCGACGAAATTCACCTCGGACATGCCGGCACGCTGATGGGCGGCATCGCATTTGAACGTGCGACGCAGGGACCCGCCGTGGCGGAGCGCACCGCGGCGATCGTCTGGCGTGTGCTAGAGCGGATCGGTCAGCCTGTCATGCTCTGGAACGTTTTCCCGTTCCATCCCCATGAAGCGGATGATCCGATGTCGAACCGATGCCACACGCGAAGCGAGCGCGAGGCGACCTGGCCGATATTGCAAGCCCTCGTGTCAATGATCCGGCCCCGCCAGATCGTCGCGATCGGGCGCGACGCTCACCTGGCGCTGGACGGTCTCGACATTCCGACCACCGCGGTCCGCCATCCGAGCTACGGCGGGCAGCGCGAGTTCATCGAGGGCATGTTCAGCCTGTACGGTGTCGCGGATGACAACGATGAGCCGCTAGAACTGCCGTTGGGCGCGCCTCACGCCGCAGCACGGAGATGTGCGCTCGCCTGATCGCAGCGTTCAAAGAGTTGCTTAAGATCGCCGCGGTTCCAGTTGGCGGTGTCGACCGTGGCGTTGGTCGAGACGATCGTGAGCGGACCCAGCGCGACCCCGCCTTCCTTGGCGATGAATTCGAGCAGACGGCCGAGGCCGATCAGATTGCCGAGCAGTTTTTCGATATAGTAGTGATTGCGGTAGAGCGCGGTCATGCCGAGGCGACGATCGTCGCCCTTGCCGATCAGCTTGAGACTGGCAAAGCTCAGGCACTGACCGCCGTAGGGCGAGTCATTCACGTCGCGGGCGGGGTCGAAGATCAGCAGTTCGAATTTGTTGAGCGCTCGGACGTTCGGGTTGCGCAGGCGCTCGACGATGCCCCAGATTTGATTGATTGGCTGGCCGTCGGCGCGGGGCAATTCCATCATCCGTTCGAAATAATAGCCCGACCAAGCGCCCGACCTCCGGACCTTCGGCAGCACGTTGTCGCGAAACCGGTCGAAGAATTGCGGCGCGCCGTAGCGCCTGTACAGCGCTGCCGGAAAAATCGTGTTGGCGACCGTCTCGATGGGCTTCTTGCCATGGCCCGAAAGGAAGGCATCGACTTCCGCCACGACGGGATCGGCGAGTGTTGCGCGCGCAGTCGGCTCGGCCACGGAGATGACGACATTCTGCGCCTGGTGTCCGGTGGCGAGGTCGACGAGCCGGACCGCCTCGCGCCAGCCAGCAACGCAGTCAGGCTGCGGCGGTATGGGAAGATACATCGACTTCCTCCGTCAAATTTGCCGTGGCGAAAAGGCGCGGCGCTAGAAAGCGCTCAGTAAGCCAGGCGTGGCCTTCCAAGCCCCAACCTGGTCCCCAGCTGTTGCGGATGAGAATGGCCGGGGTGCCGTCCACGGTTCCATGCCCGACCGCGACGACCGCGTGCCGTTGCGCTGGCTCGGGGAGTTCGTCGTTCGCCGGATCGACGACGCCATCACCGCGCGGCTGGAAGAAAGACCGTGACAGCATCGTCAGCATGAGCACCGGCGTGTCACGATCCAGCGCGGCAAGGATGGATGACAGGTCGGTTCCATCCCTCTGTCCGTTGCGGCCATAGAGCGGGCCAACGGTCGCCGGCGGCGTCCACAGTCGATGATCGGCTGGAACCGCTGCCAGATACGGCCAGCCTTTCTCGTCGGGTTGGCCATCGAGCCGTAGCGCGTCCAGCATTGTGGATAGCAGTGCGCCGCTCGTCGGCGGTCTGCCCGCCCGTTTCTGCGCGGCATAAAAGGCGAATTCACACGACAGCGGTGCCCAGCCGTCGCGAAGCCCGGCGTGGGTGTCGCTCGCGGCGAATGCGAGGCATGTCGGCCGCGCGCCTTGATCGCGCGCAGGCCCGAACAGCGGCCGAAGGTCACGGACGATATCGATCATGGGGCGTCAGGCGGCCTCGAGCAGGTGCCGCCGTTCGGCGCGCGACAGGCCCGTCTGTTCCGGGCCGGT